>JAATVT010000211.1 GCA_014523685.1 Nitrososphaerales archaeon TH5893 | reverse complement strand
GCTCATCTTGGTGGCCTTTATGCCTACCCATTGGAAGACTCCGGATTCCGAAAGGATGGCAACTATTATCATCATCCCCAACAAGAGGCCTATAGTATTGAAATCAATAACACCTATTACGAAGTCAAAACTTGTGGGCGCCTCTATAGACCCCATTAATAACAGGCACGAAACTATTACTGTTGCTCCGAGTAGTGCAATTGACGTTCTGTGAAGAAGTTAGAAAGACAAAATTACATATACAGAAACAAGAATCAGCGCAGAAACCGATAGAGCCGGAGAGATCTCTTTTCCCATCAGAAGCGGTACGGCAAAGATTATGATCGCAAAGACTGCAATTAGCGAAAAAGATGCTAGACTTTTGCCTGAGCGATTAGTTTTCGAAGTTGCTTCCAAAAGTAGCCAGAGATAGATACAGGGGCTACTATAAAAAAAGATTCTGAAATCCCCTAAAGCCAATTGTCTTCATTTTGACCATTTATGAAAATATTCTGTTACTGATATTCAGCTAAAGATTCCCTGTTTCCCGAAAGAGAACTTATTAATAAAAATTACCTAATTGTTTTCAGATAATACGTAATTTACATTTTTCAACCTAACCCTTAAATATTTACTGGGAATTATCTTTGTGATGGCAGGTCTAGACGGTTATGGAATAGCCGTTATAGCTTTTTTGGCAGCTAGCTTAGTCATTGGAACACTAACTTCTAAACTCGTGAAGAGGAGCAGCAAACGATATATGGTCGCTGGAAAAAGTCTACCACTTTTCTTTGTAGGAACGATGCTAGCGGCTCAGGCTATCGATGGAAACTCATCGTTGGGTAATGCTTCGCTTGTTTATCAATTTGGTTTCTGGGCAGGCGCAGCCATTCCGATTGGCCTAGGTATCTGCCTAATTCTAACAGGTGCATTTTATGGAAAAAAATTGAACAGAATGTCCATGTTAACTCTACCAGATTTCTACTATAGACGATTTGGGAACGGGGCAGAAGGAATCTCGGGCATCTTGATGATGATAAGTTTTATTGTTCTCGTGGCTGGCAATTTTGCTGCATCAGGATTCATTTTGTCGACCGTATTAGGTATAGATTTCCTGTGGGCCATGCTTATTGCTGCGATTATAGTCTTGATTTACACATATGCGGGAGGACTTTTCTCTTCCGCTTACACTGATATCTTTCAAATTTATCTTGCTATAGGTGCTTTCTGGGCTGCCTTTATCTTTTTTGCAGCTGGTCTCTCTGGAGTAGACTTTGGTACCATCCTTGGAAACGCCCCACCGGAGTATCTGGACCTTTCTGGTTTGTTTGATATTGGTAATGGGGCCTTGATAAACTGGGCTGGGATATTGGCTCTAGCACTTGGAGATATAGTCGCTCTTGATTTTATGGAAAGGGTATTTGCAGCCAAGGACCCGAAGACAGCACAAAGGGGTGCATTTATGGGAGCAGGACTGACATTATCAACTGTAGTTCCGACTAGCATGATAGGAATAATTGCTCTTTTCTTCATACCTAACGCCGAGGATCCATTCACCATATTTCCTGAACTTGCCATTAATCACGTGCCGTTTGCTATTGGTGCCGCTATGCTTATGGGAGTACTGGGGGCTTCCATGTCGACTGCTAATGGTGGACTACTTGCTATATCAAGTGTTATGTCACGCAACATAGTTCAAAGGGACATACTTAAGCGAATACTTAAGAGACCAGGGCTTGACGATAAAAGGCTATTGATGACGACTCGTATCTTCACAATACCCATGATGGTGGCTGCCTTTGTCTTAGCATATTTGATTCCTCAACCTGGGGTTTATCTTATTTTGGCATTTGATATTGTATTTGCAGGGGCGTGGGCACCTTTGACTCTGGGACTATTTTGGAAGAAGGCCAATATGCCTGCTGCACTTGCTTCACTTATTGTTGGTTCAGGATTAAGACTGGCTTTGTATTTCATAATACCTGTGGAGTATGCTGGTCTAGATACAATGATTCCACCTGTCGTATCCTTTGTGCTCTTCATAGTAGTAGCCCTTGCAACCCAGAAGAAATATCCAGGAAGACCTGGTATCATAGCCTACGTACCACCTGAGGAAGATATTGTTAGAGGAGAGGATCTGAAGGGTTACGTCGATCCTAGTGGAACAAAATTTCAATAGTTGGTCAAGACCCTCTAAAATATTAAATATGAAAGAGATACACCTAGCGTGTGCCGAGCAATGGGTACTCTACAATAGGACTAAAACCCTCTATTATGACTAGACTACATAGAGCGACTGACGAATATTTTCCAGGAATGTTCATTCCTAGTACTCTTATAATTATGATGAATGAAATTAAGCGCGGCTATTATTCTGTTGGACTGCATAACGTGAGACCTGATTTTTCTGGTCAATACACATCATTAACAATAAGATCAGATGTGAAATCTTGGCTCCAGAAAAACTACTCAGAGCTGCAAGAAGAATATGATAAGAAATATGGAACAAATTGTTTTACCAGATTTACTTGCGTGTTTATCCTAAATATGCTTGAATCAAAGGCTGGAATGCAGAATAATGTTCTAAAGCTTAGGGAATCAAATTTTGTATGGCTGATGGACAAGTATATAGAAAGAAGACACCAATACCCCCATCAGTTGACTGCTCAGACTTTTGAACAATTTGCTGATGTGTTTCTTAAGGAGATCCTAGAAAAAATGGACGCAGCAAAAAAGATATTATCTATATAGTTGTAGCGGATAGGTCTACTGATTCGCAAATTTAGTTTATCGCACTCAAACTCGTAAATAATATCTAGCTTTGATCAAAATGCCAGATACAGTTATGCAGAGATACTGTATCAATAAACTATCGTAAGTTTGTTAAAAATACTTCAAGTAATTTTATACGGCTACAGTCACATATTTATTATGAACGAACATTACTCACTAGGATGACGACCTCCATTGTAGTAAAAAAAATTCTTGTCCCCATCGATGGGTCTGATTTGTCATTTAAAGCAGCGGCGTATGCAATTCACTTTGCAAGAGTTGATAATGCCAAGGTAACCGCTCTAAACGTAATAGAAGACATTAAGCAGGGAGGTGCGATCGGTTTGCAGGCAAAATATGGAAAGGTTTCCATTGTAGAGGCATTCAGAAATGCTCGCAAGGAGTCAGCATTGGAATGGATAAAAAAGGTAGAATCCGAGGCAAAGAGATATGGAATAGCTTTCACAGGTGAGGTTTTAGATGATGAGGACATTTCTTCTGAAGCGGGAGTAATTACAGAGTACGCACACAAGAATGGTTTTGACCTAATAGTAATTGGATCACGGGGGAGATCAAAGTTGAAAAGATTGTTGACTGGTGGAGTGACTAACTCGGTAGTAAATAACGCAAAGACCGCTGTCTTAGTAGTAAGGTGACCTGATTTCGCAATCGAATGGCAAATGAAAATACGCTCAAACCGAGGTTTCCCCCTCCTGAGACTTACTGACACTGCCCAAAGCAGGTTAATATCTAATTTTCCGTTCTCCGCTAACCTGGCGTTATTAACGATCGGACTTACTGTCTCAACTCCAATTTCGACTCTCGTGCTAGTAATTGTCTTGGTAATCCGCCAATCCATAACTGAAATACCCCGAACATGCTTCCCCCCTTCTGCCCTAAATAACCCTAGACTATGCCTAGGTTTTAATACAAAATTTCAAAGCAACATGGCACCCGTGACATTAATCCACTGATCCGATCAGAAATTTCCGGGAATCAGACGCTATCTGACTGATATTGACAGCAATTTCAGATATCCTCTGGATGTTTGCTTTGAAATTTTGTGAGGAAATATTTGTCATATACCTATGGTGAAGGTCTATGGTTGAAATGAAAAGAGCATTTTCTCCTGTAAAAAAATAGTGTGATCTCCTGACATGCATGTTTTTGGAGAAATCTAGAATGTTCGAGTCTGCTTCTTGAAGGAAAGGTCCTGGATCTCAGATAGAATTTGCTTGACGAGCAAATTTGAATTTGTTTAGAAAAGTCTTTTAGATGCAGGCTTCATAATCCAAGTTTGATGTCTTATCCACAAGATATTTTTTCTCGAATGTACGGCGGATTAAGTAAGGTAGATGAAGGTGTTGTTTATCCTAAAAAAGATGAGGAAATCAGTGTCCAACAGGTCGACGATGCCCTTTCAACAAATATCTTCAATGTGATGTTGGGCAGGAGATCTCAACGAAAATTTGAGAATAGAGAGATAGAACCTTCGAAAATTGAAATGATCTTGGCCGCCGCTGATACTGCGCCTACAGCAGGCGGCTTTCAAGGCTTCGAGATCTATCATGTCAAAAGAGCTGATATCAAACTCAAGCTTGTAGATGCGGCTAACAAACAACCTTATGTTAACGCACCTGTTGTTCTAGTTTTCTGCATGAACCCCGGACGGATTAAAATGAACTTTCCTGAAAACATACTCAAGAAATTCTCGCTACAGGACGCTACCCTCGCAGCGGCTTATGCGCAGCTCGCTGCGCATGCTTTGGGACTGAGTTCCATTTGGATTGGTATGATCGAAGAACAGCAGATTATGAAAATCCTAAGTACAAAATATGTGCCCTCTTCTATACTCTGCTTAGGATATCCACAGAAAATACTTCAACCTAAACCAAAAAGAAGTCTCATGAATCTAATTCATCAGGTTTGAACACGCAATTATCATATTTTTTCACACAGAAGAACATTGAGTCTAAAGGAGGATAAGCAACAATAAGAAATATTAAGAAATATATATTGTGTAATACTCTGTGGGATAAAGTATAAAGCTTTTAATACTGCTAACTTTATCTCGTTTTATGATTTATCAAAGCATCATTTTGATATTGACTTTAATACTAGCGAGTATGAATTCCTCAGCTTCTTTTTCCAAACAAAATAATTCTACGGTAGCTTATGCCACCAGTAATTCCGCCGCTCAAAACATTAATGTTGTGACATCTGTTTCACCCATAACAAATATAATCAAAAATGTTGGGGGGAATAAAATAGATTTGATCGGACTGGTTCCTGAAGGAGTTAACTCGCATACGTTTGAGCTCAAGCCTTCGGATGTAATCAAAGTGAATAATGCGGATCTAGTTGTTATAGACGGACTTGGTCTTGAAACGAACGTGGAAGATATCGCTGAAGAAGCTCGTAGTAAAAATACGCAATTGCAGGTATTGAAGTTAGGAGATAATACAATAACATCGGATCAATGGGTATTTGATTTCAGTTTTCCAGCAAAAGAAGGTGATCCAAATCCACACTTATGGCTGAATGTTGCATATGCGATGAAGTTTGCCAACCTCACTAGAGACAAATTAATAGAGATGGACCCGCAAAATGCTCATTATTATACTACTAATACAGATCGCTACATCTCATTATTGAAGAATTTAGATAAAGGAATAATGCAAGCAGTCCATACAGTCCCACCAGAAAATCGGAAACTGATCACATACCATGATTCATGGGCTTATTTTGCACTTCGATATAATATGACAGTCATAGGTGCCGTTCAGCCTTCAGACTTTGGCGAGCCTACCACACAAGAAGTGGCAAGAATAATAGATCAAATAAGATCTGAGAAGGTTCCTGCAATATTTGCATCTGAAGTATTTCCAACAGGAGTTGTTGATCAGATAGCTAAAGAAGGCAATGTTACGATAGTCGGAACGCTTAGCGATGATGATTTACCCGGCAACCCTGGAAATCCTGAACACTCCTACGTAGGGATGATGCTAGTTAATATGGAAAATATGCTAGTTCCATTAGGCGGGAACATAACAGCTCTAAACGGTGTCGATCCAAAAGACACTTACCTAATCTCCTAATGAATATGATATACTCTATCTACATACTTCATATGAACATATTGAAGACAAAAACGCACGTCTGGGAACACAAAATCGTAAAGAATTTTTAGGCGATCTTGATGCAGTTCTTTAGGCCACCATGGTTATTGAGAAGGAAAGAGAATCAATACACAAGAAGAAATATCAACAACAGGGGGTGTAATAATGGTAGCCATAACGATAAAGACATTAACTTCGATACCACCCCGTTTCTCAATTTAGAAAATATAACCTATGGCTATGTATCTCACAAATCTATTATTGAAAATGTGACCATGCAAATTCCGAGAGGAAGATTCGTTGGACTCCTGGGTCCCAGTGGATCAGGAAAATCAACTCTCATCAAGATAATTGCAGGTCTCTATAAACCGTGGGTTGGATCAGTGAGGTATAATTTTTCCAAATTAGATTATCCCTGTGGGGAAATAGACCGAGGAAAAGAAAGGAAGAAATTTGCTAATGAAAACAGCACAGAGGATAACCATGAATCTAACCAAGTATCACATCCCTATTCCTATCATTCACTACAAGGAAGCAGCATCGAACAAATTGTAATGGGATATGTTCCACAAATAGAAACGGTTGACTGGAATTTTCCTGTTACAGTTAAAGAAGTGGTTGGTATGGGAATCTGGGATAGATCAGGGATTTCTCCGTTTGTATCAGGAAATGCTGCTATAGAAGTTGATAAAGTGCTAGACGATCTTGGAATTCTTAGTCACGAATTTGGGAAAAGGCAGATACGTGAGCTCTCTGGAGGAGAACAGCAGAGAGTATTTTTGGCCAGAGCACTGGTTAGAAAACCCAGCTTTCTAATTCTTGACGAGCCCACATCCGGAGTAGATTATAATACACGAGAAAAAATTTTGAAGATGTTGACGTCGTTGAGTAAAGGTGGCCTGACCATAATCATAGCTACACACGATCTACCTGGAATTGCAAGAAGACTTCCCTGGGTTGTTTGTATGAATAAGACTATAGTTGCAGAAGGACCTCCTTCGGAAGTTTTGACGAATGCAAATCTACTGAAGACATATGGTCTAGTGGAGAATAAAGAAGATGGCAATAGTAATGGTATCGGCGGCGAAATTGCCAGATAGAAATTTTTCTCTAAATAACATCAAAGAGGGGACCACTATATGGTGCCTTTAGATCCATCTCTTTTTATTCAACCCTTTCAATACGAATTCTTTACTCGTGCGATAGTAGTCTCGGTCCTAGTTGGCGGAGTCTGCGGATTAATAGGAGTGTATATTGTCCTTCGTGGGATGAGCTATATTGGTCATGGGATGTCTCATGCCGTGTTTGGGGGTGCAGTAGTTAGCTATATTGCTGGTCTTAGTTTTTACGTCGGAGCTGCGCTATGGGGTCTTGCCTCAGCAGTTCTTATTAATGAAATCACACGGAGTAACAAGATTAAAGCAGATGCGGCGATAGGAGTAGTTACTACGGCTGGATTTGCAATAGGTGTATTTCTGATTAGTACTACTAGAAGTTACACTAGAAACATCGAAGCACTCTTGTTTGGGAATATATTGGGCATAACCGACCAGGATCTCTGGATTATTGTATTCGTAACTATAATAACTGCAGCCTTCATATTCTTTTTTCAAAAGAGACTGATATTTACACTCTTTGATAGGGAGGCAGCGAAGGTATATGGCGTAAAAACAAACATGGTGGAACTTTCATTCTCTTTAATTCTTGCAACAGTTGTAATAGCATCGATGAACAGCATAGGTGTTACCTTACTCGCAGCCGCTATCGTTGCTCCTGCGATTTCTGCTAGGCTAATTACAAATAGTTTTAACAAAATGGTCGTACTCTCAACCATACTGGGTGTTATTATTGCATTTCTGGGAATGTATTCAAGTTACTTTTTTGATTCTGCCTCAGGTGCCACTATCGTTCTGTACGGAGCATCGGCGTATGGATTTAGTTGTTTGCTTGCATTTCTCAGAAAAATCTATCAAACACATTCACATGGAAAACTAGGACACTCACATCCACACATTCATGAAAATGAGCATAAGCACGAACATTTGAAGAACCGATAACATGATGTGTCTTCGTTTCTCTACGACGATTTGTTCTGCCTAAAATAATTTGGATTATATCCAAGAAATTATTATAAATGAGAGCACTTAACCAACCATAATTGCCTAAACACTCTAACCCGTACATCAAGAAGAAGACGCCTCTCACACGAATTAGCATATCTTTACCTTCAGACTTATTAACAAAGTTCGACAACAGTATGGTCAGAGCCGGATACGCGGACAGGTCTAAGGCGTTGCAGACTGCAATCCATTCTTTAATTGATGACTATTCTTGGAAGTCGGGCGACAATACTGAGGGAGCAGGAGCACTAATAATGATGTACAACAACCATGTTTATAATCAAGATAAAAAATCAACCCGAATCCAACATAAGTATTCTGATGTCATTAGTGCATCTACTCACGTGCATCTTAAAGACGATAACTGTCTCGAGACTATCATAGTAAAGGGGGACATAAATAAAATAAGAGATCTAGCAAAGCATCTTTCGGAGAATCGAGGTATCAAAAGTCTAAAGGTCAACTTTATGTCAGTAGTATAGACTGCACCGAAATTGTGGCTAGGTGTGGCTAATTCTTAAACGACTACATATTCTTGCATAAAATTCATGTTTGGATAAAAGAGCCTTAATTGTATTTGGTTCCCCAAACCTTTGAAGTGGTGCAAGAGCTGGTAGAGTGAAAATCCGCATATAATCTTCGCTAACTCCCTCCTAGGTCACTCTTTCTTTTCTTTCTGGCTGATTGACGGCTTCAGGTTTACCATTATTTAGTCAAAAAGTAATAATGGCTTCTAATGGGTATTGTAGAGTCTAATGTTTCTAAAGTGAACGGTCGCCGGAAACCTGTATCCCTTTAAAGTAATTTTTTAAAGGCATGATATTCATACTATTTTTGTGGATAATAGACATACATTTAGTGGAGAGAAGATCAATCCTCCCACCATTTTTCCGAATATGGATTGCTCTGAACTGATAGATTTTTTGGTCGAAATGGTTACAATTCTAGGCCCCCCGCCGAGGCAACGGCCACAGTAAGGGGGATTATTTAAT
>JAATVT010000030.1 GCA_014523685.1 Nitrososphaerales archaeon TH5893 | reverse complement strand
GTGTAAATGAGCTTTCAACTAGACAATTCTGAAATCAACACTGTTTATCTTGAATGAAACTCCTTCTTCATAGAGACCCTTTGAGATACTACGTACTAAACCCTCTTCCACTGCTTCACGTCTGTGATCATTCTCGATAATATCTAAGGGTAAGTCAACATCGATTTCGATTTTCAATTTTCCCTTTTTTGTTTCGACCAACTCCCACGTACTATAGTTATTTGAGGTTAAATCCTTATCTCGTCTCACAACTCACTCGAATTGTACATTTTTACTAGCAAATAGCGCTGTGTTTTTATTAGGACTTCATCCTGACTTAAACTTAGTCTAAAAGTAACCATTAGCTTCTATGAATCACATACATATATGTTGCATCTACAATTGTTTATCAAGGGATGGATAAGGCACGTCCGGAAATAAACGACTAATTATATGCATCACAGGTATGCCTGGCGCTGGTAAATCTACTGTTGCTACAATACTACACAATGACGGATTCTCTGTAATAACTATGGGTGATGTCATCAGAGAGGAGGCTATTCGTCAGAATCTAGAGATGAATGACTCAAATCTCGGCAATCTTATGCTCAATCTTCGTAAGAACATGGGTCCGGCTGCTATTGCTCATCTAATTCTAAAAAAAATGCAACGGGAAGCAAATGTGACAGACGGTATAGTCATTGATGGCATAAGGAACGTTGCCGAGGTTAATGTATTAAAAAAAATGGGACAAGTAAAGCTGTTGGCAGTTCATGCCTCTGCTGATATGAGATACAAGCATATCAAGGAAAGAGGTAGATCTGATGTTGCAATAGACCACAATGATTTTAAAATCCGCGATAAAAGGGAGCTAGACATAGGTATTAGCGAGGCTATTGCGCTATCGGACGAGGTGGTATCTAACAATAATCTCACCAAAGATGAATTAAGAAATAAGGTTCTCGCTATAGTCAGGAAATGGACTAATAAGATTAATAATAAAAATATCGAATATTTGGATGGCAACAAAAAATGAAAAATTTACCTTCAGCAATCCAACTTGTAGTAAGAGCAGAGACTCCATTAAACCCCTCTGAAGATCTTGAAAAGGTAAGTACAGCGGTAAATAATGTAGTAGATGACTGCTTTATTGAATCCAAACATGGTAAAGTTATTGGAAGATCTATTGGAAGCGAAGCACTAAATACTATTTACGAGCATGTCAGGTCAAAGGCTGTTTTAGGAGTACTACGAAAGGCACTGCTTACTAATAGAATTGGAGATGCTACATGGTTCCTTCTTAATAAACAAGCAGCAGCGGCGGAAACGGTAGCATTTATAGAAAATAAGGAAGAATCCCCACTGGGGGCAATAAAAGTAATTATTGAATCAGATGAACTCGACATGGTTATTGACTGGCTTGCTCCTAGAGTGTAGAAATTTGAGTTCGACAAGTACAATAGTGCGGTCTTGATTTAGAAATAAAATAATTGTAAAATATGTTAGCTGGAGATAGTTTTTTTGAAGATAATCCCTTTTATAGGGAAACCTTCTATTATTATTTATGATACCTTCAGGGTTTCGCAGGTTGTCTAAAGATCACTCATCCAGCCTATTATCTGATATTTGTATATGCTTTGAACGAAAACAGTCCCTCTTGTTAGTAACAGCAACCGTTAGCATTGTTCTGCTATTTGTCATTCATTCATCTACAACGACTATGCATCCTAATCCGGGCTCTATTCTTCAGAAATTTGTAATTGTAATTACAATCTCCCTTCTTCTTTTGATAGCATCTTCTATATTTTGGAAAGGTATAGTCCCCATAGCTGTTTGTACCTTAG
Organism: Nitrososphaerales archaeon TH5893; assembly: GCA_014523685.1. GTDB lineage: Archaea > Thermoproteota > Nitrososphaeria > Nitrososphaerales > Nitrososphaeraceae > TH5893. The sequence continues at coordinate 2,151 of JAATVT010000030.1, read as the reverse complement.
GCCTCACTTTGTCATATGCAGGAATTCTTTACCCTTCATACATTATGGACATGGTAGGTGAGGTTTATTATAAGTCATCTTACGGATTCACATCAGAAAAATCCGTATTAAATGCTTCATACGGGTATTTCTATCTAGGAATAGGTATGATTGTCTTTAGCATGATCATAGGATACAAACCGTCATTACTCTATACAAGAAATAGGCCAGAGCCCTTGGATATGATCTGGAAGAAATACCCTATATGGTACGATAATGCTAAGGTTGTTGGAGGATACCTAGAACCCAGTGTTCCACTGAAAAGCTTAATGACAGCTGAGGAAAAATATCTTTCATGGCGATATGAATTTGTACTCACTGACATATATGGTACACCTCATCTCGTAAAACCTGATGGATTGGTTCCATCACGGTCAACAATTTTCAGAGACAAGACAAATTTATCAATGATAGGGAAAGCAAAGTATAATGGATATTTTGTATAGCCACCAGCCGCTTAAATCAATATTTTTCGTGTCTAGTGTAAAAGATAGAACATAACAATGGTTCACAACCATATTTAGCTAGAAGTTTTACGCAGCTAAAATACGTGGCTGGATGCCATGGAGGGGATCTATTTGATTCACCATCAGTCGAATAGCAAAATTGTGCGGGTAAGATGGTAACGGGATTGCCGTAATGCTAAGGGTAGTTAAACGCATCGAGATCGTTGGTTACCACCTCATCTGACTATTAGAACAGAACGCTTTGTCTGATGCAAAACTTTTTCAGATACACTTCCTAGTACCATCTCTTTGAATCTTCCAGAACCCCTGTGACCCATTACAATCATATCAAATACTTCCTTCTCCGCATATTGGATAATTTTCGATGCTACGTCACCCTCGATAATAACCGTTTTGAGTTCTACCTCATTCTTGTGGCCAATCTCTTCACATTTTTCTAGGATCCGCTCGCCTTCCCTTCTATAGTTCTTGAGCAATTCTTCCAACTCTTTCTGGGGATGGATGTAGACGGTGGGAGCTTTTTCCATCACATGCATGACAGTCACATGAGCGTCTATTTTCTTAGAAAGGAATATAGCTGCCTCTAAGGCCCGAACCGAATTTTCAGATCCGTCTACGGGTACCAAGAGCTTCGAAAACATCAGTTTTGCTTTGGATTATTATATCATATATACTTACATGATAGGCTGTTATAATACCCTAATGGTATTACCCTTACTCGTATTTGAACTTCCAATTCCGTTGATTGACTAGATTATAATTCCTTCATATTCAATCTTATTCCACCACTTGGATTAGCTTCTATTCAATTCAATTAGTTTTTTTCTAGTTAGTCTATCATATATTAACAAGCAGAGATATCAATAAAACAAACTATTGCTCTTTACAATCATTACGTTAATGCTGAAAATGTTTACTATATAAAGTGAAAAGATGCAGGCAACAGTCATGCTGGCTCTGTCGATAATAACTTGTTATTGCCTTTTCGTTTGAACCGTGAAAGATTCAAATGGCAAATGACTATTACATTTTTATTTCGATTTTCTAGGTTTTGAGGCTGACCATGTTATCATAACTCCAGGTTTGCACGAATCTTTAAGATGACAATATCTTGCATTCCGCTAATTCTATAGTCTTATGATGACGTTAAAGGAAATATACCACAAGAATAGTCGCTCAAATTTTGAGCAATCAAATTTGTTTACTATGTAGAATATAGCAAATTCGTCAATTGGGTAACACATTTTAGAAAAGAATGTGTTGTCATCCATGAAGAGGAAAACCTTAAAGGTAGTCACGGCAACATTGATTATAAGGACTTGTCATCGAGAAGTGAGCAGGACCCACAGCAGGAGAAACTGACCCAAGTAATGAATAGTTGGTCAGAACTACTTAAATTGCCAACTATAGGACCATTTCACGCACTTTCTCAGGAGGCTGACCCCTATGTACAAGGACTCCTAGATATAAGCCAGACTTTAATTAAGCTACAAATTGATCTTAACGAATACTGGTCACAAATGCGAAATGCTTACAGCAAAGCCTTAAAGGAAACCACAGATAGAGCGCCTAAACATTATAATTCCAAAGAAGATTTTGAAAATTACAGAAAAGTTGCAATCGAAGCTTTTGAAGAGGCATTCAC
>JAATVT010000210.1 GCA_014523685.1 Nitrososphaerales archaeon TH5893 | reverse complement strand
TCTCCTTTATTCATCAAAGATTGTCAATTTCGGTTTGGCAGAATTATTCGTTGGCATCAAGGGGGCATTAATTGTCATAGGATCTTATTATATTCAAACTTCAAATTTTGATTTTCCTGTTTTGTTTATCGGAGCAATAATTGGATTACTGTCAGCTTCAGTTTTGCTCATAAATTCATTCCCTGATTACAAGGCTGATCGATTAGGAGGTAGAAGAACCCTAGTTATCATGTTTGGCAAAAGGACCTCCTGCAGAATCTTTTCGGCAATGGTAGTGACAGTGTACTCTATGATTATGATAGGTATATCCATCAATATATTGAACGTATTCTCGATTGTATGTTTCGCGTCTGCTCCATTTGCTTTGAGGGCTATAAGGGAACTCGGGAAGAATTATGAAGAAAGCGATGCTCTTGTTCCAGCCATGGCATCAACTATTAATTACTCTCGTATTACAAGCCTTGCCTTGCTCTTTAGTATGATTGTCCCAATGTTCTGAAGATTTATTTCTATGTTGGTCCTAGCCTAGTTTTTGTGCCATAGGTAAACACAAACTCTTACAATCTTTCTATCTCTATTGTGAAGTCTGAAGGATTTAGAGTTTTCCCGCATGTTTTGCATTTCCCGTCATAGGTTCGTAATATATCTCTTATAGGCCTTAAATTGATTATTTTTGAAATAGTTGCACCACAAATGCCACAGACTACTTCGGTCAAGGGATACGACATCACAATAATATTGGGAGCTCAACGATTCTCAAAAACAAACAGGTCAAAAAGCATTGAGTATCAAGTTAAGTCCGTGTGCCAATGGCATTTGTATCACTAACACGAAACGAATCTTGGCATCTCACGGTTATGTAGGCTTATGGGATGAGAGGAATATTATATTTGATTTCTGATATCCATATATAGAACTATTGGGGTAAAAGTTGGCGTGCCTATAGATCCAGTTTGTGGTATAGAATTAAGACAGGACTTGGCGTTGTCTTATGAACATAGGGGCAAGATCTTTTTCTTTTGTTGTGACGGATGCAAAAAGATCTTCATGAGAAAGCCAAAAAAATATAATAAAAATCGAGATTGAGCTTACTAATAAACGATTCTTGACCTTGGCTTTTTCTTGAACCTGTCTAACACCTGTGACATGTTTATAGATGGGTTCTTGAAAGTCTAGTTGTTGAAAGCTGTCTTCGTTAAAAGCAAGAGAACAGTATCAATTGATGAATTGGCACCCCCAAATCTGGGGGCCGGCGATATATTGGTAAGGATGAAAGCATGTGGACTTTGCGGTTCTGACCTTGAAAAAGTATATGGGGAGTATGGTATGTCGTCAGGAAGACTCGGGCATGAGCCGAGCGGTGAAATAGTTGCAGTAGGCAATTCGGTAACAGGCCTATCTGTAGGCGATAGGGTTTTTGTACACCATCACGTACCTTGTTACTCCTGTTACTATTGTTTACATGGAGATCACACTATGTGTGCAATGTTTAACTCTAGTAATATAGAGCCTTGTGGTTTGTCAGAAGAAATTTTGGTCCCAGAATGGAATATTTCTCGGGGAGGGGTTATACGACTTCCGGAGAGTATGTCATTTGAAAAGGCCGCACTTATAGAGCCGTTAGCATGCTGCATAAGAGCGCTAGACAAGTGCAATATTCAGAGAGGTGACAATGTTGCTATATTCGGGGCCGGCCCCGCGGGCATCATGCATGTTCTGTTAACGCAGTCTGTGGGTTGTGGTAAAATTTTTCTTCTCGACTTCAACCAGTTTAGATTAGACTTAGCAAAGATCCACTGTGAAATTGAATTCTTTAATAATAGCAAACAACAAGACGTTGAGCGGACGGTCAAGAGTGCAACGAACAATATTGGAGTAGACATCTCGATTATTGCAACAAGTAACCCACAGGCAATCACTCAGGCCATTGGCCTAACAAGAAGAGGGGGAAAGATTCTCCTTTTTGGTGTCCCGAGTAGGGGCACGCAGGTAACTTTCGACTCAGGCAAGATATACTCCAATGAATTCTCGTTGATTCCTAGTTATGCCGCGTCAGAACATGAAACAAATCAAGCGTGTACCCTACTTGATAACAATAGAATAGATGTTGACTGGATAATAACACACCGATTTACTCTAGAACACGCCCGGGAGGCCATCATATGTGCACATGAGGCAAAAAATTCAATGAAGGTTATCGTCACCGCCTAGTAGATTAAACATATAAATACTAAGAGGATGTCGGGAAGTTGATCAGAGAATGGACTGGGGCATGAAAAATCGATTATCCAAAATAATCAATCCAGAGAATCGTCGATGTGTCATGTTAGCTGTTGACCACGGTTATTTTCTTGGTCCTACGGATGGACTAAGGGTGCCAAGGAGGACTATCAGACCACTTTTGCCTTATGCAGATTCTCTTATGGTGACACGAGGGGTTTTGCGGACTTCAGTCAGCCCTGATATCAATACACCAATAGTATTGAGGGCTTCAGGAGGTACGAGCATTATTGGAGAAGACCTTTCTAACGAAAGTATAGTTACTTCGATAGAAGAGGCAATTAAGCTTAATGTTGTCTGTCTTGCCCTCTCGATCTTCATAGGGAGCAAATACGAACACCAGTCTCTCCACAACCTATCTAGACTTGTCGATATGGGAGAAAAATATGGGATTCCGGTCCTTGCTGTTACAGCTGTCGGAAAAGAGATGAGTCGAGACTCACGTTATTTGGGTCTGGCTTGTCGCATAGCTGCCGAAATAGGTGCACATGTTGTCAAGACCTACTATTGCCAGAACTTTGAAGAGGTAGTCGAAGGATGTCCTGTTCCTGTAATAATCGCAGGAGGCAAGAAATTAACTCATGAATCAGAAGCCCTGCAATTGGCATACGACGCATTGCATGATGGAGCATCAGGAGTGGACATGGGTAGGAATATTTGGCAATCAAGCCATCCGGTTTCCATGATTAAGGCCGTGAGATCTATTGTTCATTCAAATGCAAATGTACAGGAAGCTCATGAGGAATTCATGAAAAATAGTTTGATTGAGACCAGGAAAGAAGACGCTATTGAATCGAAATGAGCTTGACAAAGGAATGACACAATATTTATTAGTTATACTAGCACCAAATCTCGTTAATAGGAAAATGTCTTTTGGCGAATGCAACATGTTTAGGTTTTGTTATTCTGTGGTTACGGGGTCATTTCTCCAAGAGTTGTATTTACGCGGATAGCATGCCCCAGACTTTGCATAACATATTACTCAAAATTTGACATGAAGTGGTGATATTCTAAAAACTTGGAAATGTTGGGTGCAGAAGCGCTCATTAAAGCGCTAGAAAAGGAAGGGGTAGATGTTGTATTCGGCCTACCGGGTGGTGCTAACTTACCAATATATGACGCACTTGTTGACGCCAATCTTCGTCACATATTAGTGAGACATGAACAATCGGCTGCGCATATGGCTGATGGTTACGCTAGAATAAAAAGGAAAGCCGGGGTTTGCTTTGCAACATCTGGACCCGGTGCAACTAATCTTATTACTGGGATAGCTACAGCATACGCTGACTCTTCTCCGATGATAGCAGTGACCGGACAGGTTCCGTTAGCTATGATTGGAAAAGACGCATTCCAGGAGACGGATATAATCGGCGTTGCTAATCCATGCACCAAATATGCCTTTCAGCCAAGAGCCGCTGCAGAAATCCCGGAAACTGTAAAGAAGGCATTTTATATCTCAGAGAGTGGACGGCCAGGACCAGTTCTTATAGATATTCCGAAGGATGTTCAGCAGGCAAGGGAAGAAGTTGCGTTTCCTAATCTAATAAAGGTGAGAGGATATAATCCTATAGTAGACGCAGATCTGTCACAATTAGAAAGAGCTGTCCAGGCTATGATGAAAGCCGAAAAGCCCATAATAATGGCAGGAGGAGGTGTAATCCTTTCGGGTGCATTTTCCGAACTCCAAGCGCTGGCAGAATTATTGATGGCTCCAGTGGTTACCACCTTTAAAGGCAAGGGTTCTTTTCCGGAAAACCATGCCCTAGCAATGGGGCCGATTGGAATGCATGGGCACGCAGAGGCAAACAAGATCATTATTGAGGCCGACTGCATTATAGCAGTAGGCGCCAGATTCTCTGACAGATCAGTTGGAAGATTCGACGAGTTTGGAAAAGGAATGACGATTATTCACTTGGACGTTGATCCTGCAGAAATCGGCAAAAATAAAGCAGCTGATATCGCTGTTGTCGGTGACGTAAAATCATCGCTGCGAACCGCAGTTAAGATGCTTACCAAGTACAAGATTGTAAAACGAGCAATTGATGACCCATGGCTGAAACGGAGAAAGGAACTAATTGATTACTATGCAGATTCGATCAAGGATTATCCTCGAGAATTGACTGCAAAAAAAGCCTTGAAAAAATTGAGAGAGCTACTGCCCCATAATGCTATCGTAACTACGGAAGTAGGACAGTGTCAAATGTGGGCGTCCCTACATTTTGATGTCATTGCTCCCGGAACTTTTTTTAGTTCCACAGGACTTGGAACGATGGGTTTTGGATTTCCGGCATCTATTGGCGCCAAAGCAGCAAAACCTCGCTCGATCGTAGTGGACATAGCAGGAGACGGATCTTTCAATATGACAGAAAATTCTCTTGCAGTGTCGGTATTGGATAAACTTCCAGTCATTGTATTTTTGATGAATAACTACATGTTGGGAATGGTAGCACAATGGCAGAGAACATTTTATAAAAGAAGATACAGTGGAGTCCACCAACAAAATTGTCCTGATTACGCAAAGATCGCAGAGGCTTATGGTGCACAAGGAATCAGAGCACAAACTATGGAAGAATTAGATAAAGCCCTCAAGAAGGCGATGAATACCGATGTGGCGTCAGTAATTGATATCTCAATCGACCCAGAGGAAGATGTCTATCCCTTCGTGGCACCTGGAACTGGCTTGAAGGACATGATAACAGGAGCGTAAATGCAGTGGCAGGAGTATTGAAAACAGGTGATACTCTCTCACAAAATGATGCTGTGTCATGGCATTTGGTAGCAGCACTTGTTGAGAACAAACCAGGCGTTTTGTTTAGAGTAACCAATCTATTTAGAGCAAGAAGTTTTAACATCGAAAGCATAACCGTAGGTTCTACAGAGCAAGTAGATCTCTCACGCATGACTATCACCACAAAAACCGACGAAAAGACTTTAGATCAGCTTGTAAAGCAGCTTAGGAAACTGATTGACGTAGTTGAGGTGAGGGTGCTCGAAACTTCAAAATCCGTTTACAGGGAATTGGCCCTTATAAAGATGAAAGCAGAGAAGCCGACGGCCAGGATGGAAATTACAACCTACGCATCTATTTTTAGAGCAAATATACTGGATATAGACAAAGATACCATCATGGTTGAAATTACAGGAACACCTGATAAGATTGATGCCTTCAAGAACCTTGTCAATTCCTTTGGAATCATTCAACTTGCAAGAACCGGGGTATCTGCTCTCCCAAGAGGCGAGAACGTTTGAATGATTAATAATACTAATAAGGTAAGGATTTTTGATACCACCCTAAGAGATGGCGAACAATCGCCTGGCGTATCAATTAACCCAGAACAAAAATTGCAAATTGCGTTTAAACTGGACCAATTAGGGGTGGATGCCATAGAAGCCGGTTTTCCTATAGTTTCGCAAGGGGAAATACAAGCGGTACGGAATATCAAAAAATCTGGACTAAAGGCAGAAATTTGTGGTTTGGCCAGAACTCTTGATTCAGATATAGATTCAGTAATAAAATGTGATTTAGATTATGTGCACACCTTTATCGCTACCTCTGATATTCATATGCGTTACAAGCTAAAGATGACTCCCGAAGAGGTGATACAAAAGGCAGTAAAGGCTGTGGAGTACGCAAAATCTCACGGTCTGAAGGTTGAGTTTTCCGCGGAAGACGCTACTCGATCGGATATGACTTTTTTAACTAAAGTGTTCACAGCTGTGGTTGAGGCTGGAGCAGATAGAATAGACATACCTGATACCGTAGGTTATGCTACCCCAGAATATATCTCTGGTTTGGTTTCACTCGTATTGAAAAGGATCGCCGTTCCCATAAGCATGCATTGTCACAATGATTTCGGGTTAGCTGTAGCCAATTCCATCGCTGGAATAAATGCTGGAGCAGCATGTGCTCATGTTACAGTTAATGGATTAGGTGAACGAGCGGGTAACGCTTCTCTCGAAGAGTTTGTAATGGCACTGCAATGCCTGTACAGGAAGGAGCATAATATACATACGAAATTGCTTTACGAAACGTCCAGATCTGTTTCAAACATTATGGGTATAGCAGTCCAGGCAAATAAAGCAATTATTGGTGAGAACGCGTTCGGACACGAATCAGGAATTCACACACATGGTATACTAAACAATCCTATGACCTATGAACCGATAGATCCTGAGATGGTAGGTAGAAAAAGATGGTTACAGGCCGGAAAGCATGCTGGAGCCCACGGTATAAGAGCAATGCTTAGAGATTTTGGAATAGAGTGTACAGATGAACAACTACATGAAATAGTTGAGAAGCAGAAGAATTTGGCGGATAGGGGCAAGTCCATAAGTACCGCGGAGCTGCTTTCCATAGCTGGTGAAGTATTACAGAATAAAAGATTCGAGGAAAAATTCAAGCTTTATGATTTTCATATTGTCACTGGGATGAATTTAATTCCTACAGCGGTCATTAGGTTGAATACCAATGGTAAAGATCTGATTGCCTCTGAAATAGGGGTTGGTCCAGTTGATGCGGCCCTGAAGGCTATTCAAAAAGTTGCGTCAGAGATAGCTAATGTGAAAATTAGAGAATACAAGCTTGATTCCATTACCGGGGGCTCCGACGCACTTGCTGAGGTTTCTGTCAAGGTTGAGGATAAGAGTGGAAACGTAGTTTCTGCACGCAAAGCAGGAGAAGACGTAGTAGTAGCATCAGTACAGGCAATGGTAGACGCAATAAATAAGATAATGTTAAGAAAAATTCTGTATTCAGAGAATTAAGCACTCAACTAAGAAGAGTTGAATCATGACCAAATACACGATATCGATGATTAGAGGTGACGGGGTGGGTCCTGAGCTGGTTCATTCTGCAAATTTGTTGTTAGAGGCAATAAGTGATAATTCAGATACAAAATTCAATATAGAAAGCATGGACGCAGGAGATTCCTCGGTATCTAAATTTGGAAAGGCCATGCCTGATTCGGTGCTTGACATAATTAGAAAATCTGACGCTTGCTTGAAGGGACCAGTAGGGGAAAGCGCTGCAGACGTAGTTCTGGTCCTAAGACAATCCATGGATTTGTATGCCAATGTGCGGCCTGTTAAATCATTCCCAAATTTAAGAGGACTCTCGGATGCGATTGACCTGGTGATAATTAGGGAAAATACAGAGGATCTGTATTTGGGCTGGGAATTCGAAGCTGATTGTAATACTGTTATCACTTTAAGGCGCACATCAGAAAAAGCCTCACGCCGGATAGCCGAATATGCCTTTAGAACCAGTAGTCAGCGAAACAAGAAGAAAAAAGTTGTCGCAGTTCATAAGGCAAATGTTTTGAGGAAAGGGGATGGATTATTCGTCAAAACATGTAAAAATGTATCAAAGAATTTTCCTGAAATAGAATTCACAGAGCAATATGTTGACGCTTGTGCAATGAACCTTATTCGTAAACCAGATGATTACGATATCATACTGACTACGAATATGTTTGGGGATATTCTATCAGACGAGGCTCTACAGGTTGCCGGGTCGATAGGAATGGGACCGGCAGGGAATATAGGGGACGATTTTGGTTTATTTGAACCAGTTCACGGCGCGGCCTTCGATATTGCCGGCAAGAATATCGCCAATCCTTCATCTATCCTTCTTTCCTCAAAGTTGATGCTGGAGTGGTTGGGGGGGAAAAGAAGTGATGCAGGGGCAATAAAAGAGGCGCAGAAGGTTGAACATGCGATAAGAAAATTATTGATAGGTAATAAGAAAACCATCGACATAGGTGGGGATATGTCAACGTTCGAATTTACAAAAGCCGTAATCGATCTAATGTATTAGGCCACGTATCAAATCGACATTTTGGTTTACAGAGCGCTGTTATAAATAGTCAAATAGAAGATTACATAAACCTGACATTTCATAAAAACCTAAGAAACTGAAGAGGTCTTCTTTCGTATAATCTGGAAATCTCAAGCGACAACAGTTTACTTTTTGTCGACTGGCGCGAGGAGTTGCCTGCAAAATAGAGATGCATGCTATAGGCTGATATATGGGGCCAATTTGATACCAAGCAATATGCAAGCAAAACGATGGCTCGACAGTGACGTTTCAATGGATGCTCTTAAGAATCAGACTATAGCCGTGATAGGTTACGGGATTCAGGGTCGTGCCCAGGCAAGTAATATGAGAGATTCTGGTCTTAATGTATTAGTTGGATTGAGAAAGGGAGGAAATAGTTGGGCATTAGCAGAAGAAGAAGGACACCAGGTAAGAGAAATAGACGATGCAACTAAACAGGCTGACATTATCCATATTCTTATTCCTGATATGGAGCAGTCGACAGTCTACAGAAAATATGTCGCTCAGCATTTGAGCGAAGATAAAGCACTTAGTTTCTCGCATGGAGCAGCGATTCATTGGAAATGGATCGAACCGCCTGGAGATATTGATATTATTATGGTTGCTCCAAAGGGTCCGGGACAAATGGTTCGAGAACTCTACCAAGAAGGTTTTGGCACACCTTCTCTAGTTGCAGTCCATCAGGATAGATCTAAGGAGGCTTGGAAAAGAGTACTTGCACTGGCGAAAGCCATAGGGAGTACACGCCCAGGCGTTATTCAAACAACGTTTAAAGAAGAAGTTGAAACAGACTGGTTTGGTGAACAAGCTGACTTATGTGGTGGGACACATGCACTTATCATGAATGCGTTTGAAACTCTAGTTGATTCAGGGTATCAACCTGAAGTTGCTTATTTCGAGTGTTTGCATGAGCTGAAACTTATCGTTGATCTTGTACAAAAATATGGAATAGAAGGCATGTACACTCGAGTAAGCGAAACCGCGAGATACGGGGGACTAAGCCGTGGGCCTCGTATCGTCGATAACTCGGTGAAAGAAAAAATGCGAGAGATCCTAAGGGATATTCAATCTGGTAGTTTTGCGGAGGAGTGGCTAAGTGTCTATCAAAAAGATGGGAAAAATTCATTTAATAAATACATGAAGAATATCGAGAATCACCCGATAGAGAAGGTCGGTAAAGAAATCCGCGATATGATGTGGTCTTCATCCAAATTGGGGAGAAATAATTAATTGGTTGTATTTGGTTTGCGTACATTTCTGTTAATGTGATCAATAATAGAGGACAATTGGGTTCCTGGGCCAAAGTTACCAGTTATTCCCTGCTCTTCCAATATTCTTTTATCATTTTCAGGTATGATCCCTCCTCCCACTATCAATATGTCGTTGACACCTCTTTCCTTCAGTAACCTAGCTACCTTCGGGAAAATTGTAAGATGTGCTCCATTCAATAGGCTCATGGCAACAACATCAACATCTTCATCCACCGCTATCTTTGCCACCTGCTCGGGTGTACAGAAAAGACCAGAATAAATGACCTCAAACCCCGCATCCCTAAGAGCTCTGCATATCACAAGTGCACCCCTATCGTGACCGTCAAGTCCCAGCTTGGAAACTAATATCCGTATAGGGCTTTGAATTTTATCTGGCTTAGCCTGTTGCGCAGACATGGGTATCTCCATCAATATCGGAGTTTAAAATGTTTATTCTAGCCTTTAACATTCTTTATCATCAGCTTGTAATGTCCCTCATATCCCTTACCCACAAATTAATAAGGTCCAAATTGGGATCAAATTAAGCTTGACTGAATGGTATCTCCTGAGATGTCTAGTATTGTAAAGGGTGTGCTGCAGGGGGACAGAAGATCGATTGCCAGAGCGATTTCTATTGTTGATAACAACGAAAAGGAATCCCGTGCGATTGTCCAGGCTGTTTTTGATAAAACTGGCAAAGCAAAAACCGTTGGGCTAACTGGCTCAGCAGGCGCTGGAAAGAGTACCCTTATCGGCAAATTAGTCCCAGAGTTTCATTCTCTGGGGTACTCGGTAGCCATCTTAGCAGTCGATCCGACAAGTCCTATTACCGGAGGAGCAATTCTGGGTGACAGAGTAAGGATGCAGTCTGTGGCCAGCGACGATAGAGTGTTTATGAGAAGCATTGGGTCCCGCGGTTCATACGGAGGCATTTCAAGATCATTAAGAAATATAATCAGAATACTTGATGCTGCTGGATATGATCTTATACTAATTGAAAGCGTGGGCGCTGGACAAGTCCAGACTGAGATTTCTCGGCTTGTAGATGTAACCGCAATTGTCTTCACACCATATACGGGGGATCACATTCAAAACATTAAAGCGGGATTAACAGAAGTCGGAGACATTTGTATTGTTAATAAAGCAGATTTGGGAGGAGCAGGAGTATTATATCAATCCCTGCTTGAGTATGTCTCAGACACTCAGAAAAAACCTCGTGTTATAAAGGTGTCAGCAAAAGCTGGAAAAGGCATTAAGGAACTTGCGGTAAATATAGAACAGATGATAAGACAGACAAGCTCGATTCAGACAGAAATAGAAAAGAAAAAGTTGGAATTTGAATTAAGAGATATGATTTTAAGTTCGATTGAACAAAAAGTTTCTTCAATGTTGAATAAGAATAGCACATATCACAATCTCATAGACAGACTTGCTAAAAAGAAAATCGACCCATTCGAAGCGACCGAGGAAGTTATTCGGTCTCTAGCTTGGTGAATCGGCCGCGATGTCAACAAATTCTATAAAGACTGATTCCGGAATCCCCATCAAACGAGTTTATTCCGGGAAATCATCTTCGAAGAATGCTGGCAACGAAGAACCAGGCAAATTCCCATATACTCGTGGATTATATCCTAACATGTACAGAGAACGGCTCTGGACAATGAGACAATACAGCGGTTTTGGAAGCGCAGAAGAATCCAATAAGAGATTCAAATTTTTACTTGATCATGGTCAGACCGGTTTATCCTTAGCATTCGACCTTCCTACGCAAACAGGGCGAGATCCTGATGATGCACAATCCGAAGGAGAAGTGGGAAGAACAGGAGTATCAATAAGTTCAATTGATGACATGTTAACTTGCTTCAGAGGCATCCCGTTAGACAAGGTTAGCACATCGATGACGATTAATTCGACGGCATCAACTCTACTCGCTCTCTATGTGACCGTCGCTAACTCTCAGGGTGTTTCCCCCTCAAAACTCAGAGGCACAACTCAAAATGATATATTGAAGGAGTATATTGCGAGGAATACATACATTTATCCACCGAAGCCTTCACTGAGACTGATTGGTGATATGATCGAGTACTGCGTCAAGGAGGTTCCTCAGTGGTATCCCATAAGTATATCAGGGTACCATATGCGAGAAGCAGGTTCCAACGCCATACAGGAGTTGGCATTTACATTTGCTAACGCAATCGAATACATTCAAACATGTGTGGACAAGGGACTAAAGGTTGATGATTTTGCACCTCGTCTTTCATTTTTCTACTGTTGTACTATGGAATTTTTTGAAGAAATTGCAAAATTCAGAGCGGCCCGTAGAATATACGCGAAAATTATGAAAGAGAGATTCCATGCCAAAAATGCTAAATCATGGCATTTGCGATTTCATGTGCAAACAAGCGGTGAATCATTGACAGCACAACAGGTCGACAACAATGTTATCAGAGTTTCCTGTCAAGCAATGGCCGCAGTTCTAGGTGGTTGTCAGTCTCTGCATACAAACTCAAGAGATGAGGCCCTTGCACTACCAACGGAGGAATCAGTCAAGATAGCTCTCAGAACTCAGCAAGTCATAGCAACTGAGACAGGGGTGGCTAAGACCGTAGACCCGATCGGGGGTTCGTATTATGTTGAAAATCTTACATCTCGAATAGAAGAAGAGGTGCAAAAATACCTAAAGAAAATAGATAGGATGGGTGGTGCACTCGCCGCCATTGAGAAAGGCTTCTTTCAGGAGGAGATTAGAAGGAACGCATACAATATGAAAAAAGAGGTTGATGCAAATAAGAGGATAATTGTTGGCGTCAACAAATTTCAGGACTCATCCAACGTAGAACCAAAATTAAATGTCATCGATACGGAGATGGAGTCAAAGCAGAAGAACCGATTGAAATCCTTTAGAAACAATCGGGACAAACTGAATTTTGAATCTGCAATTAGTTCCTTTGAAAAGGCGGCAGAAAAACAAGACGAAAATTTGATGCCGTATATCATTGGTGCAGTGAAGAATAAGGCGACATTGGGTGAGATAAGCAATTCATTTAGAGCAATTTTTGGAACTTTTGAACCGAAGATATCCTTCTAATAATATGATCAATTCGTGCCAATCCGTGATAATCCGTGGCAATAGGGATGTCATTTTTGCAACCAATTAGTGCGGGGTAATAAGGCGGTTTTGAAGTCAACTTTTCCCTAAAGAATATGACATAAGAAATATTATGTCGGATTACATACTACCGACTTGGATAAAAATGCGAATAGACCATGTCGCAATAGCGGTTAATGATCTCGATGCCGCAGTGAAGAATTACGGGAAGGTTCTAAATGCCAACAAAGTAGAAGTCGAAGTCGTTGATAATGAGAAAGTAAGAGTTGCTATGATAAATTTGGAAGATACTAGAATTGAATTAATGGAACCGACAGACCAGAGCAGCACTATCTCAAAGTATTTAAAAGAACACGGCGAAGGGATACACCACATTGCTATAACTGCAGATGATATAGCAAATGACTTATCTAGGGCGTCAGAAAATGGGGTGAAGATCTTGGGACAGTTAAGAACAGGATCATACGGAAGAAAAATTACGTTCATACATCCCAAGTCAATGAACGGTGTGTTGCTAGAATTATGCGAGGCGCCTCCAGATAAGAGCTCAGAATCATGACTTGATCCATTTAGACTAGCTTAATCCTAACTAGTCGAAACTGCTGTTTAGCATGATGCTAAATGGTCGCAATATAGTAAAGCATATTTCAGTTATCAAATTTTCGGTCAGATTTTGATATCGTGTCCACATTTTAAGCACTTCACTAATACAAGTTCCCGATCATCACGTTCCAGTTTTCGAAATTTTTTGGAACCGCAGTTCGGACAAATGGGACATGAACGTATAGGTTTACTCATGGTAATGCAAAAAACCAGCATCCACATTGTCAAAATAGAAGTACGTTTTGGGTTGGGAATCATTTCGCTCTGTCAAGGCAATCTACACTGGCTACCTTATTTTGTTTCTTAGGGAAATAGTTCGCTTCAAATTATTCATTTTGTAATTCTCAAGATTTTCGTGCTTTGCTAGGGCTTTCAAGCGGTCAATGCCGCCCATGGAATAAATGATATCAAAAACTGACTTGGAAACTAGATGGGCCCATTTATCTCCACGGACCATTTTGTACCGAATATAAGAACCATTGAACCGTTTTCTATTTACAAACTTGGGACTTTTTACTTCTAAATGAGATGAAGCAAGAGTGACGACAAGCTTATTGCCAGAATACAAGACTTCGAATGGAGGAAGCATCGAAACTAACTTGGGAAACCATACTGCATTATCCTCTTCATCAACAATAGGTACGATAATTATCTTCGACAAGTCCACCTCCCCTTCAATTAGTGCAGCTCGTATCATCAATATTCTTTCCCCAACAGTAAAGGGATTTTCAAAAGTATAATTCATCTGGGCACTACCGATTACGACCAATACTTCATTACTCTCTTTGAGAATTTGTCTTACTAGAAGCAGGTGTCCGTTGTGAAATGGCTGGAATCTACCAATTAGTGCCATCCTGCGAATATTGGTATTTACCATCTTCTAGTCCTGTTCATTTTAATTTGTATACAAAATTTATAGAATTCCAACCTAGGATGCGATACCTTTGGCGACTGTTCATTGGGGTGTTACTTAGGGATTCCTGAGGTGGTAAAATTTTCTCCATTGTTTCATCCTGCCAGTCCCTAAATATCAATGAATTCACGTCGCATGGTATCATCTTAATTATTATATCATATTTTTGTCTTCCCCATCATATTTCCTTTTGTGATAGTCTATAATGATTCACTTTACCTGAGCTCTTACTCGACTTCCCGATGCCTTATCTCAATTTGCAAGGATGTGATAGCATGTGTCATCTTTATAGCCTATCATTACCTTAGAACGACCTACTATACTTGAGAAGCAATATCGCCAAGACTGCATCGACAGCGAGGGGTGAATTATCATTTCTTTGGGCTCATGATCACATGGGGATAATTTCGAAAATTAAAGAGAAATATATGAGTCGACAGCCCCTAGCTGGCTACAAGCTAGGGTTCTGTTTACACATAACAAAAGAGACAGCTGTTCTATTGATGGCAGCAAAAGATTTGGGAGCTAGGATTACTGCTTGTTCTGCTAACCCTCTTTCCACACAAGATGATGTTGCCGCGTTTCTCTCTAATCAAGGAATCTCAATTTATGCTTGGCAAGGACAGAACGAGAAGGAATTTAATGAATGCCTGAGAAAGGTCATAAGTTCTGATCCACAAATTCTCACCGATGATGGTGCAGAATTACACGTAAGAGCGAACAGCCTTCGGCGGAAGGGAATTATTGGCGGAACGGAGGAGACTACAACAGGAATCACGCGCTTAAGAGCTCTGCAGATAAAGAAGGGTCTCATCTATCCAGTAGTCGGCGTAAATGATGCTCCTACTAAATATCTGTTTGACAACAGATTTGGTACCGGTCAAAGTACTCTCGACGGGTTAATGAGGGCAACAGGTATCCTTGTTGCCGGTAAGAGAGTTGTCGTATGCGGTTATGGTTGGGTGGGGAAAGGTGTGGCAACCAGGGCCAGAGGGATGGGTGGGATAGTAACAATCACCGAGATAGATCCTATCAAGGCACTGGAGGCATGTATGGATGGATACGATGTAAAAAGGCTAGCTGATGTTGCAGATAGTGGTGACATTTTTATAACTTGTACAGGTCAAACTAACGTAATCAGAAAAGAGCATATTGTTAAAATGAAGCCTGGTGTAATTTTAGCCAATACTGGGCATTTTGATGTCGAGATTGATGTCAAATACCTATATGAACAGGATACCAACCCGTTACCTGTTAGAGAGAATGTAGATGCATTTTACATTCAAGATAGAAAGATCTATCTTGTATGTAAAGGTCGAGTAATTAACTTGGTTAGTGGGGAAGGCCACCCCCCAGAGGTTATGTCTTTATCCTTTGCTAACCAGATTTTCTCAATTCTATTTATCGCTAAATATCATGACAAGCTAAGGAATAGATTATACAAAGTTCCCAACCATGTAAATAATACTGTGGCTCGCTATTGCATAGAAGCGATGAAAATAAAATTGGACAGCCTTACCAGGATTCAGAAAGCTTACAAAAATTCTGTTTGATTTTCTGCACGGAAGCATCTGATCTGACGGTTTTCGCCAAATAAATGTCATAAAACATAAAATACGATAATGCTCAAGACAATTGGAAATGGTACTGCATAAAGTAGCGCGCAGAAGTGAAATTCAAGAGAATAAGGGAAAGGAAGTAAAAATAGAAAATGCTAGGATCGCTGTATTCTATACCAAAGGAAAATATTACGCAATTGATGCTTTGTGCAGACATCAGGACGGCTCTCTAGCGCCAGGTCGCGTCGATGGTGAAATTGTGGAATGCCCCCTACATTCCTGGCATTACAACGTTAGGACAGGTGAGCTGCTAGATTATGTTAAAGGAGTTAAACTGACGACCTATGAGGTAATCATCAAAGGAAATGATCTCTACCTAGACGTATAGGATGGAGATGCATTGAATTAATAAATGTGGTATTAGGAGGGAAAAGGGGTGAAGCTGTACAATAAACTTTCAAACAGTATCGAAAATTTTCGTCCTAATGACGACATTGTAAAAATGTACGTTTGTGGTGTCACGGTTTATGACCATTCCCATATTGGTCACGCCAGGACGATTATATTTTTTGATGTCCTGCGCAGGTACATGCTATCTAAAGGATTTAAAGTAAAGTACGTCCAGAACTTTACAGATATAGATGATAAAATAATAATTAGAGCAAGGAAGGAAGGTGTCAGGCCAGAGGAAATAGCAAAAAGGTATATCGATGAATACTATGTGGATTTCGATTCTCTTAATGTCATGCGGGCGGACAAATACCCTCTCGTCACAGAGCATATTTCCGATATAATTAACTTTATTGGTATCTTGCTGAAAAAGGGTTATGCTTACATATCACCTAACGGAGTTTACTTCCATGTCCCATCTTTTGACAATTACGGGAAATTATCAAAAAAGACAATCGAAGAACTAGAATCAGGATCCAGAATTGAGGTAGATCCGCTAAAGCGTGACCCGCTCGACTTTGCTCTCTGGAAATTATATCCCGATCAACCAAACTGGACTAGTCCTTGGGGTAGCGGGAGGCCTGGCTGGCACATTGAGTGCTCTGTTATGGCGTCTAAGTATTTGGGAGATTCATTCGATATACATGGAGGGGGCAATGATCTAATTTTTCCACATCATGAGAATGAGATTGCACAATCAGAATCTTTATCTGGAAAGGAAATGGCTAGATGTTGGTTACATGTCGGCATGGTCAGTATAAATGCCGAGAAAATGTCAAAGTCTACAGGAAATATTATCTCAGTCACAGATGCAATACACAAATGGGGAACAAACGCTATTAGAATTTATTCCATTTCTGGACACTTTTCCAAACCCCTTAGCTATGATGATCAATCGCTAATGGCATGCCTGCAAAAGTGGCGGCAAATTGAAGTCTGCGCTTATGAACTTCGATTTGCCATCGGTTCGCGAGGGAAAACGGATGAAATCAAAAGACTACTTAGTGAAACTGAACATACATTTGAATCAGCGATGGAAGATAATATGAATACCGCATTGGCACTCAGTATATTTATGAGCTTCGTCAACGAGATAAATATATTCGCAGCAGATGAAAAGTTAACGAAAGATATGGCAGAAATAGCAATGCCTCAGTTCAACAACTTTCTAAACATTCTGGGCTTGCGAGTAGCAGAGCCGTCTGAAGTAGACAGGCTCCAAATCGAAGCGCTCATAGGAGTACGAAATAGTTTGAGACAGGAACGAAGATTTGCTGAATCAGATACCATCAGAAAAAAACTTGATGACGAATATTCCGTTAGGCTAATCGATCATAAGAAAAGAACGATATGGATGAAATTTGATGCTTCAAGTGGACGCGCAAATATAACATAATTTTATCTACGGAATATTAAAATATCTTGCACTGATGTCTAAAAAATAGATAATGAACGAAGATAATGGGAGGCTCAATATTGGTGGCCGATAGGAGTTGTGCTCTATGTGGCTCCCTGTTGCCTCAAAACAGCAATATAAGCATTTGTTGTGAATGCATAAAGGTTGCTGACTGTTGTAATGGGCTTGAGGATCTCTCTGAAGGGTCATAAGTATGAAGAGGGTGTTATTCTACCATCTTCAGAGTGTCTGAAAGAGTTATTATTCCATTGACTGTTCCCTTTTCGCTTACCAGAACGCATTTTGAAAACCTTACTAGTGGAATAATTGCTTTTGCAGGCACGCCCTCATCAACAATTGGGGGAGGAGGATCCATCATTACAGTTATTAGCATTTTGCCGAGTTGTTTTTCCTCCTTTTCAATCATATTTCTTGCCAATCCGTCTTCACTAATGAGACCAATAACACGGCTTCCATCAAAAACTGGAACTTGACTTATAGAGTTGCTCCTCATCTTTGTAATCGCCGTATGTAGAGATTCATTTTTTTGCACAGAGATCAATTCGCGACTACAAATATCACTTGCTTTTACTGAATGCTGCTGCTCTAGGGATGTAAGTATTTCGAAAATCTTTCTTGCAGTATCATAACTTGGTTTACACCTTCCACACTCTATTTGATTAATCATGGATGTGCTAATTCCCGCAAGGTCCGCTAGTTTTCTTTGGGTAATACCTAGCCGTCTTCTACTTTGTTTTATATATTCGAGAGTGGGTAGCATTTGTAGATTTGCCTTGCATTCATCAAGACTTCTCTCTTATAATCTTGACCCTTTACATATGTTTATTGAAAAAATAGGCATAGAGCAATACTTTCCGGAATAGCGACGAATGAAACAATAGGAAATCATGTAAAATGAAGTTTTATATTGTGAACCAGCCAATTTTGATCAGTGACAGTTAGTAAAACTAATTCTAATCAAAACTGGGACTCTGTCAAGAGATACAAACTGACTAAAATGTTGAATATGTTATCTAATATTTCAGGACATGGCACTGAACTGGTCACTGTGTATGTTCCTCCAAAGAGGCCGTTATTCGATGTTATATCTCAGCTTAGAAACGAGGCGGGCACGGCATCGAACATAAAATCGGATTTGACGAGAACACATGTTCAAGACGCCCTCAGCCGGACTATAGAATATCTCAAACTCTTCAAAGAAACCCCTAATAATGGGTTAGTGATATTTTGTGGCGCCATTCCTAATTCCAAGGGTTTTGGTAACGAAAAAATAGAAATATATCCTGTTCTTCCTCCTAAACCGGTTCAAATCAATCTATATAGATGTGATGATCACTTTTGGACTGACCATCTAAAGGATATGATGAAAGACGATAAGGTGATGGGGATTCTATCGATCGACACTCAGGAAGCGGGACTAGGAATATTGACTGGAGATAGGTGGGAGGTAGTCGACTCACTAACGTCTGGAGTTGCAGGAAAGCATAGACAGGGAGGTCAATCGGCCCGCAGATTTGAGAGACTTCGTGATAACGAGCTAAACGAATATTATCGCAGAGTTGCAGAACACGCACATACCGCATTTATCGATCAATTCAATGTGAAGGGTCTTATTGTAGCAGGTCCGGGTCCGACAAAGGAAAATTTTCTAAAAGAGGAATATCTCGACTATCGACTGCAAAAGAACGTCATTATAACAATGGACACTTCTTATTCCGGAAGTGAAGGTGTTCGAGAAATCATAGACAAAGTCAACGAGCAAGGTGTGATGACTGAGTACCGCCTTATGGAAGAAAAAAAAATTAT
>JAATVT010000209.1 GCA_014523685.1 Nitrososphaerales archaeon TH5893 | reverse complement strand
TCGTAAGGTGAGCTTGTCTTTCTTACCGCTTTCAGCTGTCTCGGCTACTTTATCTAAATTCACATTGTTGATCACGTTTGACACTCTAATCTAATCACTAATGACTTAGTGATAAATAAAATTAAATATTTCTAATGTTTGCACCGCAGTGCAAGACGATCTCATCCGCATTAACTGACTCTAATGACTCGATTTCTTTTTGTATTTATAAAATTTGAGTCTAGCTACCCAGGCGAGTATATTGTCTGCATGTCGACAACAAATGTGACATCAACAAATATCAGCGAAAAAGTACAAAGCAATCTAGACGAAATAGAGCAAGAGCTCGAGACATCGTCAGCCTACTTCAAACCAAAGCCAGGCAAGGCCTACATCATAACTGGATCCACAGAACGACAAAATTGTTCCCGTAGAAACTGATAGGTTCAAAGACGCGCAAGGAAAACCTATCCGAAGATATGAGGTCAAGATAACCCATGTCAACAATGGCAAGGAGCAACTATGGGATACCAGCAAAACAGTTTGTTCACAAATCATCAGAGAACTACGGAAAGGATTTACTGTCCTGAAAGTGGTAAGGACAGGGGCCGATAGGTCAACAACCTACACGATCGAAGAAGTGCAGTAGAACAAAATGATCTCGGCATCGATGATTGAACGACTGGAGGATATCAAGCGAGAAATCAATAAGTCAATAGATGATAGAAAAAAATGGTGGGAGATCCATAATCAGGCTGAAATAGAGAAGCGGAAACCCAGCCAGGAGGGCGTGATATATCCATCGCCATATGACAATCCGGAAACGGGAGAACTCGAATGGCGTTGGCATATACTGGTTCGTAAACAGGATTTGGATAGGCAACTGGAACATCTCCACCAATCTTATCGCAGAAATAGATTATCAAATATCATTTTTTCAAAGGTCAAGATATATCCCATATCGTTTGCTGGACGATATCATAACACAAGCACATGAGATGGGTGTTCTTGTCGCCGCCAAGGATGAAATGCAGCATTTGCCAGAAGAAGAAATGAAACTATTTCCTGCTGTGGATAAAATGCTTGAAATGTTCGAAAAAGTTAACGAGATAAGGTTGGACTCCAATAACAAGAAGAAGTTGCAATTGAAAACAAAGTCGCCTACTGTAGACTATAAGATGTAATCATATTGGATTCACTGCACGGCATTGCAGACATCCAGCATATATCATATGCATATGACATTAACATTGTTGAAAAGAGGAGAGTAGTAGATTTGGCCAAATTTGATAATAATAATAATAACAATGGGAATCAAAAAATACGACTTAATAATTATCTAATATGGCTATTTATCTATATGAGTATTTGGCTTGCAACATCTATGATGCTTCCATTCCCTATATCACTTGTCGTATTCCTGCTTGCTCTATTTGTGCTTAGCATAGTTAGAGCTGAAATAGCTTTAAGAAAGGCAGGAATGGGAGGAGTCAAAGGATTGTATAAGTCATACTCTTCATTAGGATTTGGTCGTAGCATTGGCAATGGCTTAGAATATGCTCCATTGAAGTTCTATTGTATGAATTGTGGCAATGAGCATAGAGAGGTTGCATGTCCTAAATGTGGTTCAAAGGCAGTAAAAGCAGGATGACGCATACACAGTTCTCTTACACAGGCGCGCGTAAATGAGCGGGGAAGGGCTAAAATCCCCTGAAATATTGATATGGAAAGTATCACTAGAGAGCTTATTAAACTGGCTTCCTTAGCTCTGTTACTGCTTGCAGCTCTTCCAAAGTGGTTTGCTCTTCTGATTTTACACTTGAACCGCCTATTGATGAACCGCTTGGTAGGTTCTTCGCAATCGGAAAGTTTGGGACTGCTGATTGTGGGGCTTGTGTGGATTCTGGGGGGGATTGTTCTGGTGGTGCTTGTCGTGTTGCTATCGCTTGGGTGGCTAAGGCTTTAGCTATAACCCCTGACTAGCTTACCAAGCATTAATTAGCGCAGCCAGATAAAGCTGCTCACATTGTGGTCACGCGATGGTAGAGATGTTATCTATTCTTCCAAATATTTCCTAAAAAAGATTTTGATTTGTTGAAAAAAAGCTTTTACGTACCCTAGTCATAGAGAAGCTATAATGGATTATGTTAAAACCAAACAACTGTATGAAGAGATAGGCCAGATAAAGAAGCTTGAGGAAACTGCAGACTTTAGCCGTTACAAAAAAGAACTCAAATGGTATGAGGATGTAAAATCAAAGCAGACCGGTGAATATTACCAGGCTAACGAATTGATTAGAAGAGATCTAGTTGCAAAAACTTGGAAACCCCCACATATTGATAAAAACGGGGAACCGCTAGAATATCCATTGAAATACATTAATGGGATCTATAGAGTACGAATTGCTGATATGTCAGAGTGGGAGTACTGAAATGTGGTACGGTTTGGATGTTTACGGCAATTCCTTGAATATTAGCATGGACTTCAAACAGCGCTATGATGACATTAGACTCTTTTATACAAACAAAGCAAAGAATCCAAAAGATAGAGATCCTGA
The DNA here is from genome assembly GCA_014523685.1 of Nitrososphaerales archaeon TH5893. Classification (GTDB taxonomy): domain Archaea; phylum Thermoproteota; class Nitrososphaeria; order Nitrososphaerales; family Nitrososphaeraceae; genus TH5893. Next base: position 768 of record JAATVT010000209.1, on the reverse strand, counting down.
AATGATATTAGAAATTACATCCATCGGACACAGCATGAAATACACATTACCATTTACTCCTGAAAATCCAGATTCATTATATGCTAGGAGGAAATGGCAGAAGACTCAAGGGATGAACTCCTCTATTACATTACCATACGTTTCTCTTCTTAGATCTGGGTCGCTTTTTATCCTCCAAATGGATCTGGGATATCAGAACCTCCTACAATTATAGTAGAAGGAGTGGGCGCTAAATTAATTTCTGATTCTTCAGTAACTACTATTTTATCATACAGATAGGGATTTACCATATCTTCGGTGATTGATACCCTATCCTGAGCTCGTGGCCCAAAACTATCTGGAGTAAGCATTCCAAGACTGTGATAATGACCAGTTGTATCGTCAACTAACCAAGCTTCATAAACATTTCCTTGGGTAGTGACGGGAACATCCATAGTTACCGTTGCTATTATATGATTATCAGAATGTACAATTGCATAACCTCCAACTTGCTCGCCACCATCGGCAAGACTTGGAAATGAAGGCGTTGAAGTGGCGTTATCAGAAGTTGTTACATTTGTTGCAGGTTTTGTAAGTTGACCCTGTACTATATTTTGAAAACCTTGCTTCAAGCAAATTTCATATGTTTGTTCCTGCGGGATGATCGGAAGATGAAGAATTATTATTTGCAATTATGACAAATATTGCACCACTCAATAACCTGCCTATATCATGATCGTTTCCAACATATACTCCTTCTTCGGGAAAAACTGTCTCTATTGATTTAGC
>JAATVT010000208.1 GCA_014523685.1 Nitrososphaerales archaeon TH5893 | reverse complement strand
TCTGAAGTCTTCATTTTTGCTTCAGCATCTTGACTTGCATCTTTTACTTTTTTTACTGGGTCTGTCATATGAATAATCACGGTTTACATTGCTTAAATAACTTGTAGTACTCTAAATCTCTAGAGCCTAACTTAGTAATTATTGAAGTCCCCGGAGATTGTTGGCAGGAGAAGGTTTTATCCGAATCTTGGAGAGGAAAACGAAGGACCTGAAGACTTATTGAGGGAAGGACAAAAATCTTATAGTGGAATCGGGACATTCATCCCATTGTCCCTTATACATTGTAAGAAATGCGGAAACGATATCATTCTCGGGGACATTTATCAAAATGCTAAGGATATGGGGGTTCAATGCGAAAGATGCAGGGCGGTGAATGTGATAACAATGGAAGACGGGGAACTCAAAGAACAGTCCTTGCAAGATATATAGAAATAGATATTTATGTAGTGATTTTCAACCTTAGGATATTAACGTCTATTAATGCGATTTCCGCATTGATTTTATATTATTTTAAACCCTTGAAAACTTCAGATTGTATAAGACTTTTGATAGTTTAGATAAACTCGGAGAACATATATGTTTTGGAAGAGGCAATGGATTTCCTTCTCAGGGAATATTCTGCGCAAGATAAATAGTAATAGTAACTCAACTAGTAGCAATAATCAATGAACGATGGTTACAACAGAAACCAAGTGAATATGACCAAGAGGCCGCTAGCCAAAATAAATAAATGGTGTAGAGTGGTGCTTAAAAGTAGAATTAGAAAACATAGATTCACCATTTTTTTATTACGTATATTTATTGTGTTATAAATAATCGCAAATTACATGGTTTCAATCTCAGACATCAGATCCCATACCGAATGCTGTCTGTTTTCTGGGCTAAGGTCAATCATCTTTAAAATACATTGATCCAATTGTGATGATATCGAAGGATTATATTTTGAAGGAGGTTCCACTGCCTTTCTGCTCATATTAGGTTTAGCTGGATCATATGGAGGTGGACGGCTCCTTGTAAGCAACTCATAGAATATGATCCCAAGAGAAAAAATGTCAGCCCGTCCATCAATCAGTTTATCATTATTATTAACTGTTGCAAACCACTGTTCTGGAGAACAATAATCAGGAGTACCACCTATGTTTCCTTCACTCAATACAGCAGTTAGTTCTAATGATCTCCTATCAATATCTGTTGTTGTAGTCGTAGGAGTAGTACCTGCAGAAGAAATAGGTGCAGCAGAATTCTCTAAATCTCTTGCGAAAGGTTCTTCAATTTTTACAAGACCCCAATCAACAATTTTAACTGTTGATTTTTTATCGTCAGTGAATATGATATTACTTGGCTTTAGGTCTCTATGGTAAATATTGGAGCTATGCACTTGAGCAAGCGCATTACATACAGGCAAGATTATTGTGCTGATAGTCCAGCTTAGATCAAAATGATATTTATCGTCACTATCAAATTTTTCAGCCATATATTCCTTAAGAGAGTTTCCATCTAGGTATTCCATTATGTAATATGGTGCAAATTTAGGGGGATCTCCTACAACATTCCAATAAAATATCTTGATAATATTTGGATGGTCTAACTCCGAAAGTATTTTAGCTTCTCGTTCAAAACGCTGTTTACTTACTGTATCCATATTTGTTAGTTCCTTTAACGCATAAGTCTTGTTATCTTCCTCGTTTAGTATCTCATATACAGTTCCAAATGAACCAGAACTAATCTGACTTTTAATTGTATATTTCAAAAGATGTACAATTTATAATATGGCACACAGAGGATATAACAATTCATAATAGTAGTAGGAGATACTGGTGCATCAAAGATCTACCCATCCAGAAGCGTGGAATATATCAGAGCCTGAATTTCCCAAATACGGCTCAATGTATGACAAATTGAAGTTTTTCTTGAGATATGCCATCCTTGCCCCTTCTATCCATAATTCTCAACCATGGGCTTTTAGGATTCAAAACAATAATACAATAGAACTATATGGTGATAGAAAAAGAGCATTGCCTGTTGTGGACCCTATAGGCAGAGAATTAACTATTAGTTGTGGGACTGCGTTAGGTTACTTACAAATAACTATAAGTCATTTTGGTTACAAATACAAAACAGAATTACTGTCAGCCTATGACATGGAAAAAAGTGACAAGCAACCCTTAGCTAAAATAAGTATCTATGACGAGAGTGGAAGTAATAATATTGATGTCAATTCACTTCAAAAGGAAGACAATGATAGATTATTTGGAGCAATACCTAAACGGAGAACAAGTAGATTTAGATTCGAAGACAGGATTATTCCAGACATATTACAGGCAGGCTTTTATTATATTGTAGACAAATATCCGCAGTATCAACATCAACAAAAAAACCAGGAACAGGAGCCTATATGGTTACATATTACAGAAGCATCCAAAGAGAAAGACGCATTAGCAGAACTTGTAGTCCATGGAAATCATCTTCTGCTGTCTGATAAGCACTTTGTAAATGAACTAATTCGATGGGCACGTCCAAATAATAGCTGTACCAGTAAGAAAAATAGCGTATCACATTATGCGTTAGGGATCACCAATTTTATCTCTAGGATAAACCCATATTCCGTTAAATCATTTCAAATTACCAAAAAACAGGATGAAAAAGTCCATGAGCTTGCAGCAACATCCCCTGTTCTTGCAATTCTAGGCTCGTATTTAGATAGGCCTTTAGATTGGATAAATATAGGTATAGCTTTATCTAATATATTATTACTTGCTAGTTCCGAAAATGTTTGCTGTTCTTTTTTAAATCAACCTATACAAGTTCCACAGTTGAGGCTTAAACTTCTTGATACAATAAGAAAGGAAAAAGGGTTTCCGCAGATATTGCTTAGAATGGGATATAGCAGACAGGATATAAGACCTACTCCTAGAAGAGATGTAGAAGAAATTCTTATTACCTAACTTTCTGTATGCTCAGGTGCTGCTGGGCAGGCAGTGAATATCAGTTTATCAAAATCATTGAATCAACATCATGGAGTCATAAAAATAATTTACGCCAGTTTATGGCTCTTAGTATTTTGATCAAATCAACTGATTAGTTCATTTACGCTACTTGTTTCCAATTAGTATATCCTTTGACATTTGGTATTCCTTTTCTGATAGCAATTCCGCATGTCCATGTTCTGTTCGCCCTAGACTTTGGAAATACTGTTGCGATTCGACACTTTCTACTGTGACCAGTCCATCGTCGTTCCCCGGAATCATTAGATTTCCTTGTGTTAAAGGCATCCAGTTTCCGGCTATCGTATAGTATTTAGTATTTGGATTTATTACGGCTTTGGTTGCATTGGCTCCGAGTCTCAAGTCATACACAGCTGGTGCACAGGCATAATTTGTCTCTGCTACTGGAGAACCTGCATTAGGAGTTCCAATCATTATAAGATTTGCAACATCCTTTGTATCTGTAATATCTAAGAATACTCTAGCATCAAGTCCACCCTTACTATAGCCTACTATGTTTATCTTTTGAGCGCCTGATTGTTCTTTTATATCCTGCACCATTTTTTCTAATTCAATCGCGTGTTGTTTTGCTGAGCCGCATTTATCGTCAGAGTCTTTGAAGGTTACTGTAAAGAATTGGATACCATCTTTTCTGAGCATATCCTCCCATTTCTTCCATACAGCGGCATCTTCAGCATAGCCATGGACCAATAGGACTGGAAGTGGTTTTTCTTCTGTTTGTTGTTGTTGTCTTTCTGATTGATTTTGTCCATATATAGATGGAGCAAATAGACCGAGTGTAGCCAGTGTTACTATGACTATTGTCATTCTGGTCGTAGTTTTATTCATCTAGCTACATCAGTCGTAAAGATATAAGAGAAATAAAGTATTCAAATTCCAAACTCCAAGTTGCGGCAACATTTCCTGGTTAGGCACACACATGGGTAATAGTGGTCATGTTGTCATACCAAAGACATGGATAATAAAAGAGGTCGAAATCACTTTGAAAGAAAAGATTTTTACAAGGAAAAAGTAACCCGCACAATCAAGTACTCAAATATACAGATGTTTACTTCCCAATAAAGCGAACCCTAGTTCTAATATTTCTAGTAATATTGGTATTTACAGTAAATTTGGGTAGGTAGAGTAAGTTTACTAAGTCGGTACTGTTATTCTTCTGTTATTATAACATGCCTAAATTATGGATAAATTTGTTTAATGGAAACAGGTAGCTAGCTAAAGCTAAAGAGTATTTAGAATAGACATATCCACCAAAAAAAGGTTAACTGGGTTTAATCTTTTCTATTTTGATTTGATTTTATTCTTTAGATTAATCGACTGATCGATTTCTGCTGCTGGAATACTAAGGCCACAAAAAAGAACTCTGCAGAGTACTGTAGACATTTGATCCTGAATGCAGTAACATGATCTTCATTTCTAGCAATTCCGTTAGTATTTTGTTAAAAAGTGTACCGTTTGGGTTACGCGGTGTGTATTCAAAACCTTTCCATGATTCAACCTCCTTTACTAGTGTGTTTTCACTGTCTTTATCTGTGGTCACTATTACCTGAAATATGGAGGATAGAGGATAAAAATAGTGGGTCTACTTTTTCAGTAGACAAACAAAATTCAATGATAATTTGTTTATGTCTCACAATAAATCTTACATTGAAGTTGCCAAAGTTGACGAAATACTGAACTTTACGATATCAAACATTTTCAAGATTATATGGAAGATATGGTCGTATAAAAGTGTCAATCTGACAATTAACGTATTCCATGGCCATTTTATGTATGAATATTTAATGGAACAGTTATTTTCTACAACATTGTCCAGATGGTATATCATGATCATGTGGACATTTTCTTGGATGCATTAACAAAGTACACAGGGCATCTGTAAATTTCTTATTCATATGATGTTCTATCCCACATATCATTTCTTCATCGATATCAATCTTTAAGGCATCCTTCATCATCACTTCTAGCAATCTTGTATTTCTTATCATTTGTCTCCCAGTCCGTTGACCATCATTGGTAAGTTCAACTACATTTTTACCCCCTTTATATTCAACTAGATGAGCAGCATTTAGCTTGTGAAGCATTTGTACAACTGATGGTTGACTTATACTTAGCAGCTTGGCAATAGAACTTACTTTAACTTCTTCCTTTCTTTCGCTAATTGACCATATTGCTTTGAGATACATTTCCACATGTTCTGCTTCGGCTGTATCGATATAGAGTTCTTCTCTTTCTTCTATATTATTATTTTTGCTACTTATCATAGTAGTCCCCCAAAACCATTTCGGACAATATAATTACAATTGATAATAATTATTAATGTTGCCCATTTATTCATCATAAAACCCGGATGGATTAATATACATGAATAAATTCAATAATTAGAGTAGGATAATTAATTATTGTCACTCATTATGCCATAATTGTAATGGAAATTCAAAACAAGTACCCAAAAGTGAATCATTTTGTTCAAGCTGTAATAGAATGCTTTCCTTGTCCAAATTTAAACCCACAAATCTCATGTTACTTCTATAATATCTATCTTTCATCCATTAGCATCAATATCAATTTTTTCTATGGAAACTACCTTCACGTTGCAAGCTGCCTATTTTTTTGTAGGTTGAGCTTAAGGGTATTTTATTCTCATGGCATATTTGGATTACCTTCTTTGCTACACTGATTATGGACTAGATAATCTAATGAGGTTTTCTGAACAACTGTAGGCTTCTTTCATTTAATAAGATATTGGCGTCTTATCAAATTGAAAATTATATTTCATAATCCACTTTTTTTCTGACAAGATGTACTATCATGACATAGCAATAGGTAGGAGGAGCATTCCCTACCATCGCTATATCCTATTTCCTGAGAGTTTGTCCTTGGATGCCAATCCTGTACTTCCAGACTTTCAGGAACATTAGTAATATTAGGGGGGCCTAATATTTACCAATTAGTACGATTCTAGAGTTTGAGAATCAATATTGATATCTACGGTTAATTTTGAAATCGTTAGATGTGGGGTGAGTCAGATGTCTAGTCAACGGATGTTTCTCTTCTTTTCTCCAAATCTGCAATAGATTTTCTTGAGTCTTCAATCCTCTTCTTCTTTCTAGGTTGAATTACAAGTATGTAAAGAGATCCTATTACATAGATTGACAGCAATACCATCTGAGCAACAACTGATTCAAGAGTGGGGTGAATACCGGTCATAGTTGCAAGGTTGATATCAAATCTTGGAACAATACCTATAAGATGAGTGGTAGGAATAATACCGAGTTCCTGAAACTCCCTAACGGCATTGCCCATAAATGCGATTGACATGTAGGCTCCAATACCCATTGTTAGCCCGAATAATACTCTAAGGGGTAGTTTCTTGCCTAGCCTTCTGACAACTAGTGCTACTCCTATTATTACAACAAGACCTGATATCAATCCGGCTATTACGTACCATTCCATATATTTTGAAAAGGAAAATATGGCTTGGTAGAAGAGTACGGTTTCAAAGCCTTCTCTATACACTGTGAAGAAAGAGAGCATAACAAACACCAACAGGCTTCCAGTTGTAGTCGCTTTCCAAATCTTAGCCTTGACAAATTCGATCCATTTCTTGGTTTCAATCTTATTTAGCACCCAGAAGCTAACCCAGAATAATACTGCAACGGCTGAAAGCCCTGCTATAGCTTCAATTAACTCCCTGCTTGCGCCTGATAATTCAACAATATATTGAGCAATAAACCATGTAACCGCAGTGGCAGCGGCAGCAATTATTATCCCATAGTATACGTGTTTTTTGAACCGATCATTTCTAGAAGCCTCAAGATATGTAAGTATAGCTCCAATTATTAGTGCGGATTCCAAACCTTCCCTAAATACTAATGAAAAAGAGGTAGAAAATGCAATGCTAGGAGCTATTATGCCAGTCCCAGATACAAGACGTTCAGATTCATCCAGTCCACTTTTAATTTCATAGGTTTTTTTCAATACCTGCTCATATCCAGCATTGCTTTGCATGAGGTTTCGAAGTTCCGCGAATTTTATTTCCATATCAAGTGTAAAGTCTGGGTCAATAGGTCGCAATGGGATTTCCACTCTCTCATAACTATCCAAATATGCAGAACGTGAAGTTGTCAAAGCTTCCTGCATTTTCCCCTCTTTGTATTGTAGTAGAGATTGGTCAAGTTTTATTCTAATCTGATCAATATCTCCTCTTACAACTGCCTTGGCAGGATCTTCTGCTTCACCCATTTGTCTTCTCTCTCCAGCGTATGTTCCAAAGCCTTGACTTAGTCCTTGAATGTCAGCAAATCCTGGCGGTTGTCCCATAGTAGCGGCCCCTGTTTGATTCTGGCTTGTAAGAGAAGGTTCGTTTTCCAATAGCTGTTCGGCAGTTGTTAGTTTGACAAGTATGCCGTTTACAAAATTCTCTATTTCAGTTGGCGCTTGTTCTTTCTTAAGCATATCCCGCAATTCCTCTCTCATATCGATTTCGATATCTACCATTAGAGTTGAGTTGAGCTTTTCGATTGGTGCTTCAAGGTATTCGTAGTTATCTAGATATGCTGTAATGGCAGCTTTATCAGCGGCCCGATAGTCTTCATTCTCCTTAACTTCATTATTAACCTCTGATAGTAAATCTCTTATAGTTGTAAAATACTGCGAATGTTCGCTTGTCGTCGGTGCGTCACCCTCGCTACCAGAGTTTATTGAAAGAAACTCTGCCAGATCTCTTTCTATTGCAGCAACTACCTGTGAAATTGGCTCCATATTAGCTCGTTGTACGATAGAATCTTCAAGTTGACTAAAGAAGGAGTATACCTCTTGTCTCCTTCTTTCGTCTAAGGAACTTGCTAAATTCTCATAGTTTGATTTAGATACATTAACTAGCCCTTGAGCATTTTCATAGTCAACTTTACTAAATTGTTGACTTGAAGCTGCTGCGTTTGAAAGCTCATATGATTGCTCTGCATCTCGTAATAGAAAGACAACAGTATTTGCTATAGAAGTCTGGTTTGATATGAACTGTTGGCCTATGCTCTGATCTAAAATGTTATCCAAAAGTTGGATAATTGCTTTTATATCAGTCTGCGAATTGCCTTGTGGCCCTGCGTTTCCCTCAGCTTTAATACTAATAGGCAAATCCGTTAATAATGACTCGAGCTGAGACACCGATTGTGAACTAATTGCACTTAGCTGGCTCTTAATTGAAGGAAATATTACTGAATGTGGGATATAAGAATGTGCGAAGGCCATATCCTCATCTCCTGAAATCAAACTCTGATTAGCTAATAATATCTGGGTTCGAATCCTTTCTAGGTTAACTAGTATGATGAGTGAATTCTCATCATATAATGATGTAGACGTTGCATTGGATTGTGCAAAAGCTCCAATATTTGAACCAAGATTTGAAAACAAAGTCAATAAAAGAACTAGTGAACCAGAAAGCACTGCAAAATTGAAAGGCATATTTCTTTCTCGTGATCCTCTTGACTTCAATTACTTTCTCCTCCAGGTTTATTTTAGAACTGGATTTGCATGAGATTGCATTACTATTAGTCTTAAAATTGAGAGGATATAAGGCATATTTAAAAATATGTCGGATTCTATAGTGTGAGAATTAGAACGTCAGATTAGTAGCAGCTTCCACGGCTTTCACCGGATGTTATCCATATGAGAACACACATTAGTAATAAGCCCAACCCCCATTTATTATTGATAATTCGTAAAGAAAATATTCCGTTTGAAATTACGATTTCCACGCAAATCCGGACAATTTGGACTATTTATGTTGAAAATTTAGATGACTAGTGCGATCCCTACCACTTCCTAATTAGTTGACAAATCAGTACGAAAATCGATAACTAGAATAAATGCATCAATGGGTAATGCAATATACTTGAAGCTAACATACTGTACCAAATGTAAAAGAAATGTAGAGATGATAAATATCAGATATAACAAGCTAGCAAATAACAGGCTTGCAATAGAAGGCTATTGCATAACGTGTTCGTGTAAACTTCTTAAAACTAAAGTTATGCCAAAATCTGGAGTGAAGAGAAGGAAATTAACAAAAGTACTAAAAAGAAAAGGGATAAGGATTCGGATAGGCTAGGTTTCAGTTAGCGAATTTCAAGCTTTGCCAAGATATCTTCAATATCTTGTTCATCTTCAAGTTCTGCGTTGAGAAGCTCTAACGCAAGTTGATACGTTCCATGATCTTTGTCCTTGGTACTATTGGCCAGATCATTGTATAATCCAATTACTAACCTTTCAAATTCCAATGCTCTTTCGAGGGCGCTTCTGAGCGTGAGAAACCGTGAGGGCTGAAGCTTACCCAGGCCACTAACCTGTTCCCACTGAGCAGGATCATCTATTGGTGTTTCTCCCAATTGCATAAGTCTAAATGCAACTTTCTTCGAATGACCAAGTTCCTCATCTGCTCGCGCCTCAAAGAACTTCGACTCCAATACTCCTAATCCCTCTATGTTTTGCGAAATATACCAAAAGTAATGAAAAGCTGAAAGCTCTCCGCCATATGCTTTTTTTAGCATCGCGATTGTGCCATCGACACCCGCGCCTGCTATCTCAATAGACTTCTTTCCCATACTAAACTAATGGACTTTAACCTATTTAAAATTTTATAATATTGTTAGTACAAACTAATGTAGAAAAGCAAAGAACCAAGCCTTTTTATGATGATTTTATATAATATTTTGCAAATATTATATATAGAATTTGGGGAGTTTTTCTATGATTCCTCCGATGTAACTTGCATTCAGATTCACAATTTTGAATGGAATTGATGAATTTATCATGCTATTTCATTCTCAACATAGAGAATTGGAATTGAACTTAAAAGCTGAAATGATGTGCTATGATGACATATTGAAATGGATAGATCCATTCGGGACAGCATAGATGTTCAGCAGGAGTCTCTTTATATTGACACTGCAGAAGCCGAAAGTGTAGAGATGTATTTGAAGGCCATATGGTATATTCGTGAGGAAGGAGAAGATGTAAAGGTAAGCTCTATTGCCAAATTATTGAATGTAAAGCAACCTTCTGTGGTTCAGATGCTACATAAACTTAATGAAGGCAATTTAGTCGAATATACTAAAGGAAGAAATCTAGTCAAGATGACACCTAGCGGGGAGAGAATAGGTAAACAAATGATTCGAAATACTCGCCTTCTGGAAGTACTGATGAGAGATGCACTCAAGATCGAGATAGACGAGGAAATGGTATGTGGTATCGAACATCATATGAAACAAATTTTTACCGACGCTCTATGTACCCTACTAGGTCATCCAAGAGAATGCCCTCATCAAAAACATATACCAAATGGAGAGTGCTGTGTGAGATAGGGTTGAGATGAATGCATTTGCAACTCAAATATTGAATATCCAAAAGCTGTTAAAAAAAAATCTACCATGGGGCTAATTTGATGTAATAATGGAGTATTTGCAAAATTCTGTACTAACTGTAGAAGTTGCACCTTCGATTTGGAGATCTATTAAATTTCTTATTCTTTCTTCCTAAAACTGGGAAGATCTAATCCAATGACTCCCATCATGGACTCGCCTATCGGTTCAAACAACGTTCGCAGAGAATCATTGTCGTAAAATTGGGCAATTTCCGCCAACTTGGTTTCTATCTTTTTTTGTTCTATTTTTAGAAGAATATATCTAGCTATTAGAGCTTTAATCTCATCTGCTTTATCCTCTTGGATTATGTGTTTTGAACTCATATTCACAATGGGACATACTAAGGGGCATTTTTAAGCACTATTACTGATCCATATCTAACTTGGGTTTCATTTAATGCGTATGTCATCTGTTCCATGGGATCTAACACGCAATCGGTATTTTCACATATGAAGATGGACGTTTCAGGAATCAGTTCATCTTCCTTCTCCAAAACAGGAACATCATATTTTGCCATCGACGTGTCCATATTAGGTGCGCCTAATATTTAAACAGTCTTATAGTCTTAATTTAGGGAATCTAGTTTGAATTCTTTCTTAAACATCTAATTGAATCAGTTAGAAACGCAGTTCATCTATTTGAGATCTTAATAAACGGTACAATTGGTTAAATTCAAGTATGATCCTCTCAAAACTCAAAATATTCTTCTAGTAGCGAATCGATGTTTAAATCAGATTATTCAAGCTTTAAATAGAAATGGCAGAAACATACGAGACAAGATCTATTTTCGAAAGTTCATATCGTAGAAGAATTTAAACAAAAATGGCCATACAACAAGAATGCATATCCATATACTTCCTTAATAGAGAACTACGGTATTGGCGGTGGTCCAGTTAAGCTTATCACAAATTATTAGGCTTAATTTTTCTGGACTATCTGAATAAAATCAATATTTCTTGTATTATTTCCTTCAGATAATCTAATACAGCCCCTATTTGTGATAATTCTAGGACTCATTGCAAATAGGTAACTGTAGTATGGTTTCTTTATAATTGCAAGTGATCCTGTACTTGTCATTGCTTTACATTCGATTCCATTTTGAATAATCTCTTGAGCCAATCTTTCATTCGGACTGGCTGTTTCTTCGTTTTTGAGAACTATATCAGAAGATGATGAGATGGAGGCAGACTCGGAAGCTTTGGTCTGCTCAGACGCCATATCTTGCCTGATAACATATATCTTTTCTTCTACAACTCTCTTCGCTTTTTCGTAGAAGAGTATAGACAGAACCTTCACTGATTGCGGAATTCTCAAGATAATAGGGAATCCTTTGGTTGTCAGGTTTTGAGCAATAAAGATAAGCAATACTTTTGATACTTGTCCTGCTTCCATAACTTTGGGCCTGCCTGCTTCTTTTAATTTTCTGACTAAAAGTATGGTTTGGTTTTTCACCCAACGAGCAAGCTGTATAGATTTCGGCATCCCATCAGTTTTTGCCTTTCTGCCAAAAGCGACAAAGAGACCCTTCAATAAATGTCCGATCAGAAGTGCTATTGTCCCTAGACTCCTAGATATAGTATACAAGGGATGTGACATGAATCTCTTACATTATTTTTCATTTTAAACATAAAATAACTTGTAGTCAAGAATCTATGACTGTCTTGTGGATTAAAATAACAAGATAATCTGGCAATTGTGCTACCGTCATTTGACTTCCTTGTTCCTCTTCGACTAGAAGGTAAAATCAATAGCTATTCCTTGAGTTCATCATTGACTCCTTCGGGATTATTAGAAATCAGTCTTTCCATATTAGTGATTGCTGTCATTTTAGTATTAAGAAAGAAGAGGATACAGGAAAAGCTACAGGGGGAGAAGGACTAAAAGAGGAAAATAAGAAGATAATTATGCAAATATGATAGAATCGTTTACTCTAGCAGCAGAAATTGGTTTTCAAATTCTGTCGCACAGAAGTCCACTGGGGTAAAATCCATTTTAAAGATAGATACCACGAATTTGAATCCCTTTTCTTTCAAGGGTACGGAAAGCGGACTCTTATTCCATCCCGAAATGTGGTGACTGCAAATTAGATGTCGCAAAAATATATATGTCATATGAAATTCGATAGTTTATCCATTTGCAAACAAATAATCCCAATCTATATCTAAGAATTTTAAATGCCGCGAGTGTGATTTTGTTATTCATTATCGTTTCTTTTCAACAGCCATATGGCATTCTACAACAAGAAGAATTAAGAGCACAACAGCAACCAGAACAAGAGACAAGTCAAAAGGTACCATTGGGCGCTGAGTCTGGCAGTAATTTTACCAATTATACAAGCCCACAGTTCGGATTCAGTTTACTCTATCCTTCTGGGTGGGTTAATGAGGAAATACCCCCAGGTGAGAACTTGACTTTTCTCATGTCTTTTAATCCTCCACCAAGCGAATTTGGAGAATGTGTTACTACATATACGGCAGTCAAGAATCTGACAGGTAACAATACCTCTGTAGAGAAGTTCACATATCAAGAGATTAGTTTGTTGAAAAATCCACCTGTCGTGACCGCTACAGAGGATTCTAGTGCTAGGACGATCCTTGAATCCGAACCAATAACTATTGTAGGAAATATTCCGGCACACAAAGTAGTATATACTGAAAAAATCTCGGGGGCTTTATCTAAAATAATGGAAATATATATTGTGAACGGAAAAATGGGTTATATTTTTACATATCTTGCCAACACAGATAGTCATGATAAATATTTACCCCTAGTTCAGAGAATGGTTGATTCGT
>JAATVT010000029.1 GCA_014523685.1 Nitrososphaerales archaeon TH5893 | reverse complement strand
TCTGCTAGAGATAATTTCAAAATTCCATCTAAGAAGAATCGGAAACAGCAACGTGAAATTCAGAAAAAAAAAGATCTGGGCCTTCCCCCAAATGCTTTACAGCAGGCCGCCAACGTTCTAAAGATTGCCAATGGACTGGGAATAAGCGGTGCAAATGAAAATACAGACACCGCTCTCCATCAATATAAACAGCTGCTAGATAGCGTGAATGAGAAGTCAAGAAAAAGAAAATTCACGCCTAGAAATAGAAAGTTACTCTTGGCTATTCATGCAGCTGAGTCAAAAGAATCTGTTAAATTTTCAAATTCCATAACAGGTGAGACAGAAGTAGCTAGAATAATGAGATATCTTAATCCAGATCTAGTTATTCATATGACCAATGCCACTGATGCTGATATTTCATTGGTTGCAAAGAGCGGAACTGGCATTGTGGTATGTCCTAGATCAAACGGAATACTTGGATCGGGAATCCCAAAAGTCGCACGTATGTTAGAAAGAGGATGTACTATAGCTATAGGAACAGACAATGTCATGTTAAATTCTCCAGATATGTTTAGGGAAATGGACTACATATGGAAGGCATCTAGGGCCACTGAAAAAAATTTTATTAGTGCCAGAGATATATTGAAAATGTCTACGATAAATGCAGCGGATATTCTTGGGCTAAATTCTGGGTGCATAGAAGCAGGGAGATCAGCTGACCTATTATTTATTAATAAAAAGTACCTTGACTTGTATCCTATTCATAATCCCTGTGCTTCCGTTCTACATAGGGCAGGTCCGGATTCCATCAATGGCATAATGATAGATGGAAGACTGACAGGCGGGGCTGAATTGTGAGAATTGCGAATGCAAGTTATAGTTAACTCGGCAATGACCGTCGATGGTAAAATTGCAACACATCAAGGAGATTCGGCAATCTCTTCAAAAGACGATCTCATAAGGGTTCACAAACTACGGGATTCAGTTGATGGAATTATTGTGGGTATATCTACTGTTTTGGCAGATAATCCCAGACTGACAATTAGGCTGGGGAGAAAGCAACCTAAGGAGAAACATCTAACAAGAATTATAATAGACAGCATGGGCAGGATACCCCTTGATTCACAAATTCTCCGCACCGCATCTAAGATAAAAACAATTGTCGCTGTTACAAAATTGGCACACATGAATGTTAGAAGAAAAATAAAAAAAACTGGCGCGATAGTAATTGTTGCAGGTACTAATACAGTCGATCTGAAAAGAGTACTTTGGACCATCCAGAAAATGGGAATTAAGAAAATTCTTGTCGAGGGAGGGGGTGAGATAAATTGGTCTCTCTTTAGTTTGGGAATCGTAAATGAATTAATTGTGACAATCGCACCAAAGATCGTAGGTGGCAGACAAGCAACCACACTGGTGGAAGGAGAAGGATACTCAAGAGTTTCACAGGGCTTAAAACTGCAACTGAAAAAAGTCCGCATGCAAAATAGTGGTGAGTTAGTCTTACATTATAAACTATGAAAGTTATTTTATAGAAATGGAATGGTCAATCTCTTACTGTCTGCTTGCCGATATATCATCAGTGATCTGGTTAATCTTATATCGCAGAGCTTCCTTAACTCTGGTATTATCTACCATATTGAGTGGTCCACCACAATTGTTACACTTGAAGAATAATTCAACGGCTGAATCAAACTTGATACGAGGGCAGTCTTTATTTCCGCAGTGATAGAATTCTGAAGACTCTTCATATTCCAATCGTTTTTGCAATCTGTCAAGGATTTTCTTCTTTTGATTATCGATAAAGTTGTCAACTTGATCCTGTTTTGCACGCCACCTGTACACAAACCAGCCCTTTTTTTCGTCCTTCACCCTTATACCGGTTATGAGAGCCTTACCGAACATATCATAAAGAACTTTTCTTATTATGTTGATTCGCAAACCAGTAGCGCTAGCAATTTCCTCATCGGTGGCATCTTCAGTATTCAAAAGTGCCCGAGCAACCTTGAGATATTCTTCTCCACCAATTAGGTTTGCAATTTTAACGAAAGAATCTTCATGCTTCACAAATGGCATATAATCATATCGGCTATTTTTGGATATATAGTTACCTATGAATTGACTCATGATATACAAGTAATTCATATCGTGGGTCAAACTGTTTTATCCTTGATATACATCTTAGACATGGTTACCTTCCATTTGTAATCCACATACATTCTGATACCTAAAATGTTACTAATTATTTTTACCGCTTTATGATTATTAGTAATGGAAGCGATAGCTATTGGTTGGTAAATGTAATTCTATTTATTACTAAAATGGCCAGTGACCAGTTGGGGTCTAATCTCAGGATAAAATCCTTGAAGACATAAGATCGCTATGCTTACTTTAGATAGAATTCTGATAGTTAGTCTTATTAGGGTTACCTTGTGAGTCTCGATAGTATCCCGTGCAACTAAATCTGCAGCTGTATTGTATAATCCACCAATTACCAAGATACTTTGTCTACTTTCCAAAGTCATCACCAATTTGATTGCAATTATACTAAAAAATAATCCAACCAAGACTGTAATGGACATGGAACAGTATCCTCACTATACTCCTATTTTATAAGTGCAAATTCAATTTTGCAATTTAACTTCATAAGCTAAAAAAGTTAGATACCATTCTATTCAATGATTAGCTTAAATTGTATTAGGATAAGAACACTGAACATACAATTGAGAATAAGTATCAGACAAACATGAAATAGGTTCATTGACTAGTCCAGCATGATTATGAAAGAGCATTTGCTGAGAACTCATGCATACCCAAGACTCTTCTATACGATGTTAATACAGAGCTGTTATCTGCGAAAACTTTTACGAAGGTATTATGGCGTGGGCGTGAGTCACGGGCATTAGGGGCAGGGGGTATACAAATTAGGGATTGGGTTCAATTGTCATATTTTGTTTCCTTTTGCTGCTAAAATCTACCATTACGATAATTATTATAGCCGGATTGCTGCCTGTAAGAGTAGCCGCCACTGCGTCTCATTTGTCTGTAATTATTACCATCATACCTTCGATATCTTGTCCCGTCAGTCCTATCGTCTCTCTTATGATATTCATAATCACGCCTTTGGAATCTGCCACTGTAAGGACGCTGATATTGTTGCCGTCGTTGAGCTATGGGAATCTCAATGCCCATTTCATCGTTGAGCTTTCGAATGGGGTGCTTGGTCTGCCTCAGAATCCTCCCAAAATCGTCTATTCTGTCTTGAGAGACTAGAGATATAGCCTTACCGGTACCGCCAGCTCGTGCGGTCCTTCCAATTCTATGAAAATAAATAAGCGGGTCTTCTGGAATATCGTAGTTTATTACATGACCGACAGCTGGAACATCTATTCCTCGTGCAGCGATGTCTGTGGCCACAAGAATGTCTTCAGTACCCTTCTTAAACCTATACATTGCATTATCTCTTTGTCTTTGGGAAAGATCCCCATGTATCGTTATCGCTCTGAATCCCTCTTGCTTCAACTCGGAAGCAAGCCTATGTGTTCGCTGCTTTGTTGCGGCAAAGACTATCGTCTGTTTCTTGTCTCTCATTTTAATGAGGTCACATAAATGCCTAAATTTTTCTCTTTCATACACCATCAGATAAGATTGGTCGATGGTATCAAGACTTATTTCCTCTTCGTTTAGCCTTATTTCTTCGAAGTCTTTCATATATTCTTGTGCGAGTCTTAAAATCTCCTGGGGCATCGTAGCAGAGAAGAGACATGTCTGTCTATCTTCGCTTACATAAAATAAAATAAATTTGATATCATCAATGAAACCCATATCAAGCATCCTGTCTGCCTCATCTAGAATAACAAACCTCACATTCTCTAGATCGATCGATCCCTGCTTGATATGGTCTATCAGCCTGCCAGGGGTTGCAACGAGTATCTGAACACCTTTCCTTAATTGATCATGTTGGATACCAATATTTTGTCCACCATAAATTGAAACTGTCCTAACTCCGGTATATTTTGCAAACTTGTTAATTTCAACTGTAACTTGTACAGCTAGCTCTCGTGTTGGAACCAGTATTAGAGACTGTATCGGACCTCTGCGCTTTATCTTGGTCAATATAGGGAGAGCAAACGCTGCCGTCTTTCCTGTACCGGTGTGTGCCTGTCCTACTACATCTATACCTTTCAGCATAAGCGGGATAGCTTCTTGTTGTATAGGAAAAGGATCTTCATACCCGTTTTCTTTTAGAGCTCTATTTGTGTCAACATCTATTCCTAATTCTTGAAACGTCTTAGTCAATTTTTTTATTCACTTTTAATATTGTATGGTTGCAAAAGGCACGGAAGACATGAAAGTAATTGTTTCCATCCATTTACTTGACTAATCTGCCGCGATCTTCTGAATAGTTCACATTATGTTTTACTTGAATATAATCATATCTACGGTATATAATTATCTGCTTTGCCAGTCCAATTTCCAATTCCTTAGTAAATTTTGACACCTCTCCCATTATACTTACAAACTTACGAGACGAACATGCCGATAATTATATTTTAGAGCATAGAGTAATTAAAGGCCGTTGAGCGGACTTTACTCGTTCTTGAGTATTGTTTATCATGAACATTATGAATTTTTTGCATCGGGCTGCAATCATTGTGACCTGAAGAACAAACTGAGAAATATGTCTAAATTAAAGTTGCTTGATCTATCCCAATATCACTGATTTCTGGTAGTTCATTGCCTACCTGCTCAATATTTCCATTCAATAACTTCCT
>JAATVT010000207.1 GCA_014523685.1 Nitrososphaerales archaeon TH5893 | reverse complement strand
CGCATTTGTACTATTTCATATTAATTATTTGGCAGCTGAACTAGTCGAAGATGTGATAATGCCTACCGGATTACTAATGAATTCTAGGTCTTCTGGAAACAAAAACAATATCACTTTCAAAATTTAACCGTGAAAATGCAAACTTTTGGCTAATTCTCTTTCTGAATTCAACGCATAGATAGATTCAATGAAAATCAATTATATTTAGCCCCCTTTTTAATTCATGATCTTGTGAGTGTCCTCTTTCGTAGAAAATAAATGCTATTTTGTGATAAAACTATTAAGCGTAGATATAATCTCGAAGTAATCTCACCTACCAGTATAACCGTTGATGGCTGCAGGTAGATATTTTTAGACTACCCAAATGTTTATCCTTGCAGTGTTTATTGCCTTGAGCCTATATTGATCTTACAAAAAGCAACTAAGTGTTGAGTACCTGATGAATAATGAGGTCCATCAATGTATCATGATCTGATTTAATTTCTACAGGATAGAACGCAATAGAGTAAATTCAGCATTTCTCATTAAAACAGATTTCGTGAACATTTCTATTCTCATAACAATATCTAATTTTGGCGTCTGAAAATTCAAGAGTCATTCTGTAGCGGTTACTACCAACTAGATGATTTTTTTTCCTAACCAGCTTTACAAGATCAAAATTCCGAGATAACCTTCCTTTTATTTTCAATTCGCAGTTCCTGTTGATTTTAGTGATGCAAGATTATCGCAATATAAATGACCAGCTATTATCAAGCTAATGAATATTTCTCTGAGTTTGTTCTTTCATATAAAAAGGCCCTAGATCGAGATACCCTGCAGTAGTTAAATTTGGCTGGGCTCAATATTCGCACTATTGGTCACCCTACTTCGATATTTGCACACTCGAACAAACGTCTCTCAGCTGCCTTACAAAAGTCTGTAAATCGTTTAACATTAGCTTGTGGTTCGCTGCGACCTTTATACGGTCTATGAGAGAGCTACCAAGGATTACAGCGTCCGCCCCTGATTCAACGATTGAAACAATCTGGTCAGGCCTGCTGATTCCAAATCCTACAGCTATTGGAATTCTTCCTTGTGTGATTTTCTTGATTTTTCTAATGTTGTGAAAGGTATACTTTTCATATCTTAATCTTGTCCCCGTTATGCCAAATATCGAAACCACATATATAAAGCCTGAACATACATTCATTATTTGTTCGATTCGTTGCTTGTTAGAGTTCGGCGAAGCAAGAAATATTGTAGCCAAACCATGATCGGACGCGACTTTCACGTAGGCGTCTGATTCCATGATTGCCATATCGGGAAGAATAAAACCGTCAACTCCATGCAACCTAGACAATTTGATGAATTTTTCTAGGCCCGCTTTATAAACAATATTTGAGTAGGTCATGATCAATAATGGCAAGTTCGGAAATTTCTTTCTTAAATTTGCACACATGTGCAAACACTTTTGAGGAGTTACTCCATTTTTCAACGCAGTATTGTAGGCGTTTTGTATAGTGGGACCATCAGCAATTGGGTCGGAGAATGGAATTCCAATTTCTATCATATCCGCTCCCGCCTTTACCAAAGAGCTCACAATCTGTTCTGAATGTGCAATCGTTGGATAGCCACCCACTATAAAGCAAATTAGCGCTGGCCTATTTTTTGACGTCAACTCGCGAAACTTGTTGTAAATTCGGTTACCGTGAAGATTACTTTCCAACATTTCCTATTTAATTCTCCGTTCCTTTTGCAAGTAACGTAGAACTATCCCAAGGTCCTTGTCACCTCGTCCAGATAAGGTTACAACAATATTTTGATTTTTATTCCCGTGTTTAGCTAGCTTCATAGCGTAAGCGATTGCATGTGACGATTCTAATGCTGGTATAATACCCTCAACTCTGCACAGCTTTACAAAAGCATCAACAGCCAACCGGTCTACGCATTCAACATATTTTACTCTCTTTGTGTCCTTTAAATACGCATGCTCAGGACCAACCCCAGGATAGTCCATCCCAGCGGAAATACTATGGGTACGTGATATCTGGCCATAATCATCTTGAAGGATATATGTACGCATTCCGTGCAAAATTCCTTCAGATCCAGCCAATAGGCTTGCACAATGTTGCTTGGACTTAAGTCCTCTTCCCCCTGCTTCAACTCCAACCAAAGATATCGTTTTGTTACCAATAAATGGATAAAAAGAACCAATTGCATTGCTACCTCCACCCACACACGCGACAATAACATCCGGTAATCGTGGCGAATATTCCTGAATTTGACTTCTAATCTCGTTCCCTATTACGCTTTGGAAGTCTCTAACCAGGGCTGGATAAGGATGTGGACCAACCACAGATCCAATCAAGTAATAAGTGTCCCTGACATTAATTATCCAGTCGCGCAGCGCCTCGTTGATCGCATCTTTCAAAGTTCGTGTACCGGTCCTTACCTCATGAACCTTGGCACCAAGTAGTTTCATTCTAAAAACATTCGATTTTTGTCTTTCTACATCTTTTGCACCCATGAATATTTCACACTGTAAGTTAAGTGCTGAACAGGCAATCGCAGTACCAACACCGTGTTGGCCGGCGCCGGTCTCTGCAATAACCCTCTTTTTGCCCATCCTCTTCGCCAACAAGGCTTGGCCTAAAGTATTGTTTGTTTTATGAGCCCCGCCATGCAGTAAATCTTCTCGCTTTAGATATATGCTTGATCCACCTAGGAGTTCTGTCAAATTTTTTGCGAAATACAGCGGTGTAGGTCTACCGGCAAACTTTGTTAGATAATACTCAAGATCTTCCATGAATGCAGGATCGTTTTTGTATTCATAGTAGGCAGATTCCAATTCTTTAATCGCGGGCACAAGTGTCTCTGGAATGAACATTCCTCCATATTTTCCAAATCTACCTGTATCATGAAAAGCAGTCTCCAAATGCTATCTCCTTAATCCATTGTCAGGGAGACATATTAAGGGATGCGAAGTCTAAAATGATCGATATAGCTCCATTACCTTCGATGAAATGTCTCCCGACTCAATGACACTAGTTCCCACTAAAAAAGCGTCGGCACCGGCTTTTTTCAATAATAGGATTTGTTCTGATGAAATTATGCCACTTTCACTGACTACTACATTCTTTCCTTTGTCATATTTCTTTAATAGCCTCTTCGTTACATCCAAATCTATTTCGAGAGTATTCAGGTTCCTGTTATTAATGCCTATCAAATCATAATTTTCTGAATCTTCCAATACCTCCTTAAACTCTCTCTCTGAATGTACCTCAACCAAAGTGGATAGCCCTTTTGATCTGGCCAGAATCGAGAACCTTTCTATGCTGCCCTCTG
>JAATVT010000206.1 GCA_014523685.1 Nitrososphaerales archaeon TH5893 | reverse complement strand
GATTGATAAATCCGACAATTCTGAGTGAAATCGGATTATGCCAGAAATTAGCCGTAAGTATCTAAAGGATGATTCGCCCCGGGGGTATTCAATATTGCCCTATTATTCTACTAATCCCCCTCGTCTACGTCCTCACCCTCAGATCGCAGTGAAGTTTTAGCAACATCCGATTCCACGTCCATAAGCTGCAGTTCTTGCAGTTCAAAACTAAATATCGCCTCCATCTGAAGAGAATATTTGGATCTCAATAATTCGATAAGCCCGGCACTTAAATTACCCTTAAAAACTTTGATCCTAAACTCATATACTACTCCCTTCATAAAATCATTCATGGATAAGGATTTGGGAATATTCAGTCCCTCCACAATCGTTCTCCCGTCATGCAAAGCCTCATAAAGTTGGATATCAATTTTAAGTTGTTCTGGATAAATATCAAGAATATAACCTGTCCTAACTAGAGTCTCTGGTTGCCCAAATTGCACAGTCTTAATTTCATTTTCTGCCCATTCGGGAAGAGCTTCCTCGCTTGTCTTGTCTGTAGTATTCTTTGTTTTTCGCATAAGGTTAGATATCGTATTTGCATAAGAAATAGCCATATTTAATTGCATTTTGTTTAAACCTCATACGCACATTTTGTTCTCACCACGAGTTAGAATCTAAAAATTTTAGTTATTTGCTGGTATCTGTTTAACTGTGATACATATTTCAGTCCACATAAAGTTGATAAAGTTCCGTTGTTTGTAATTGTAATCGGAGTTTCGAAACCCAATAATTCATTCATGATAGTGCTTCAGTATAAATCATTTCATATCAGATCAAAAGCGACATCATTATAAGCTGTGCAGAGACTAACTGTAAAAATCCTTCAGAAGATAACATGATCATATCGATAGCGCTCACAGATGGAAAAACTCTAAATTTGAAAATTAAAAAAAGCAAGAGAGCAAAGAAACCAAGTATTATTGCGGATATACAAGGACTACAGGCAATAATTCCATCAAACTACGAAGTCAATGATCTAATGGAATTAGTTCAACAGAAGAGTAACTGGATCCTTAAATCTTCCAGATACTATGAGAGGTTACGATCGAGATATGCCCAAGAACATTTGAAGGCAAATACAATTTGCTTTCTTGGCAATAGATACTGCCTCAGAATAATCAAGGACAGATTGTCATTTGCAGTAGTATCAGAGAATCTAAATATGATAACATTTCACGTAACTAACAAACGTATGTTCAAAGATGATATTTTCAAGTGGTACAGCAATGAAACTGCAAAAATTATAAACACTCGACTACCATTAATCGCCTCTAAATTGGATATACGATATAATAACTTCTTCATAAAACGGCATAAATCAAAATGGGGCAGCTGTTCAATGAAAAGAAACTTAAATTTTAATGCACTTTTGTCTGCAGCTCCTAGCGACGTCATAGACTATGTCATAATTCATGAGCTAGTGCATGTAATAGAATCTAACCATTCAAGGCAATTTTGGGACAGGGTAAGGACCGCAGATCCACTATACAAAGACCATAGGAAATGGCTCAGGACCTATGGTTCGTTGGTAAGTATTGAAAGGATAAATTTGGAAAGGCAGACCAATGTCGAATAAGGATCGTAGAACCACAGATGATTACACCGGATTAAAGGCTAACATAAAACATGTCGTAAATACTGCTAGACTAGGCTCATTACTTCGCAATAAGAATGATAGAAATAGAATAATAGTAGTAGATGTCAGACCCTTCGCTGATTATACACTTGGCCATATACCTGGTGCGATCAACGTGGACCTAATGCACTTTCACTGGATTGATACCTCAAATCTCGGGATTTCACAATTCAATAAACAAATGCAAACCCTTCTTTCAAATCTTGGGTTGACAAAAGATAAACGCGTGATCTTTTACGAATCCAATTCTGGACCTTCAGCTGCTCGGGGGGTATGGCTGCTCAGTTATTTCTTACATCGAAATGTATCCTTGCTAGATGGTGGGTTCGAAAAATGGAAGAAAGAGAGATATCCAATAGAAACTAAGAGCAATCCGTATAAACATTCTGCGGTTGGGGGTAAAACTAATTCAAAACTTCTTGCAACGTATAATGAAATATTCACAGCTATAAAAAACAAAGGAGACCAAGTATTACTTATTGACTCACGCTCAAACTCCGAATTTGATGGTTCAATTATTCGTGCTAGTAAGGCAGGCCATATCCCAGGTGCGATAAATATTGACTGGAATGAGAATATTGAAAATGGAGCTTTCAAGGTTCACGAGAAGCTAAGAAAAATATACTCAAATATTCCAAAACACGCAAAGATCATAACATACTGTCAGGGTGGGTATAGGGCAGCTAACAGCTATATTGCGCTGAAAATGCTAGGTTATAGAAACGTAAAGGTTTATCTGGGATCATGGGGAGAATGGGGCAACAAGGTTGGACTCCCAGTTAAAAAGTAGGAATCTCTAGGATCATGATGTTCGACACTCAACAGGGGAATTTACTCATAACATTATCATATGATTGACTCTTGACGAAATTTAAAATATTGGAATTGATGTAACCTTGAGCAATGGCAGATAAAAAAGCAATGGCAGATAAGAAGAACAAAACCGATACTAAGAACAGAGAAGACAGTTATTTCGCGGCCGGCAGGCGAAAACGAAAACGATATATGAAAATAATTGTTCCGGCTATTATTGGTGTTGTGGCAGTGGCCATTATATCTGCTATCATATTTTCACTGCAACCCAGTAGTAACGATAATTATGGACCCGTGGGTTCAGCTCATGAACACGCTGCTTTCCTTGTAACATTGGACGGAGTCCCTATTAATTTCACTCAAAGCAAATACCAAGTAAAATCCAACCTAATTCATGTCGAAAATAACGACGGTACAACTCTACATAGGCATGCGACTAATGTGCCTTTTATTGAATTTCTGAAGAGTGTGGATATGGACATCCAGAATGGATGTTTCATAGCTGATGATGGAAGAGAATATTGCGATACTGCAGATAAAAAATTGCGATACTTTGTAAACGGGACCCAGACAGATTCCATAGCTGATTACGTTCCCAATGAAAATGACAGAATACTCGTAACCTATGGCGACGAAAATGAAAGTGAGCTAAAGCAGGAAATTGATGCCCTAAATCAGATCCCGATCCGAAGATAGATATAAAGGTGCAGGATATGTGCTATAAAGAAACCTATCCTACCGCAGAATATCACTGGATTTCCACAGTGAGTAGCATAATTATGTAACTGCTTCCAAATTCTCGGTATTTTTAGTTTACATGTAACGAATATGGCCTTGGTTATAGATCATATAGCTGAATATGTGAAAATGAGCGGGTTAAAAAAGGATTGATATATACAAGTCTCATAGACGAATCAGGTAATATTGGTGCCAGTTAAGTATTCTGTAATTTTATGGTGGCCCCATTAATATCCATACTGTTCCATATTACATCATATCCAATCTTGTGAAGAATAAAATTGTAACATATTTCTGGTATGTGATGTTCTGATAGAATTCTACAAGCGTCGATATACCGAATGTCATTTCCCAAGTGTGGTTTTATTTCCGTTAGTTTAGCAAGTGAAATCAGATAACTGTCCTCTACCAGGTAGCGGGCTTTGAAGCTATTGACATTTATGTCGCCACTATCCTTGACAATTTGAAGAATTGACTCTACTGGAACATCATACTTTTCTGCTAATTTCGCAAGCGAAATTACGCCACTGGAGTTTGATCTGTCATCAGAATCAATGATAGTAAGGCGGTTTAATTCTTCTATCAACTGAGTGCGATTAATTCTCGCCAATTTTCCAATCATTTTAAGATCTATTGATTTTAGATGATCAAGAATCGGTTTAATGGGTACGTTATCATTTTTGTATTTTATAAGCTGGCCTTTATCAATATAATCTGACAACCTCAGGGTGGTAAGTACCTTTTCACTATTTAGGCCGCTACCCGATACGTAGCTGTCCATATTTACAGCGACAAAGAAATTCTTTATGTCAACACTTGGATTGGGCTTTGAACCTGTAGAGTCATTTGCTGAGGAGACTGATGATGATAATGAAATAATATCTGCTATTTTCTGTATTTTTCTAACAAGATAATTGTTTGTCCAGAATCCTACAATTTCCAAATATACCTTGATACCATATTTTTCAAACACAAAATCTGGAATGAAGCCTTTGCCATTAGACACTATAAGTGGATTGGGTTCTCTTATGAGGTTCCACCCATTAGAAAATTGTTTGAATTTCAGCGCAAATTTTTGTTCTACATTGCTGTCAAATGGATCAGCAGGTGAAGAAGCCGAGTATGACGATCTTTCCAAGATTGTGTTCTTAATGTTGTCATTATTATAGACAAAGAGATCAGATTCACTGGGAAGACTTGGCGATTCTTCGCTGGACAACATAAATTCATAAATTTTCTTTCCCATTGTAGAAGTTTTACGTACAATTGATGCCTTAAGAGACCAATTTCCAGTCACAATAATTGAAGGAAGAAGTTTTGCAATTGAAGTCCCATATCTATCAGTTAGTTTAAAAATGCTGAGTGGACCATCGATAGAACAGAGAATATTATTTTCGTCATAATTATCGGTTGTATGTAATGGATTTTCGCTAGCTGCATTATAGATGTCTTGATTAGTTTTCTGACTATGTGTTTCTTTTTGGGTTCCTTCAGGACCTTCCTTCTGTCTATAATGCAAATTGTACATTAGGCCTAATCTTTTTACGGTTCTGAGAACTCGTTTCCAATTATACCCGCCTTGAATAATGAATTCGAGATTTGTGCAATTAAATAGTAGTGTTTGCATCAATGATAGATTATACCATGCAATCAATTTCTCAGGTTCTAATGTCCTAAGTTCTTGTAAGATCATGTTCTCCTCTAAATCGGCCCACATATTTCTGATAATTATGTCCTCAGATACCCTTATTCTTGAAGAAACGGAATTGATTATTTCTTTTCTCTCATGATCAGTCAGAGCATATCCTCTCGCTGACGATTCTTCAAATAAATATTTTCTAATATGAAAAGGATCAAGATCAACAATACCGGATTTGCCATCTAGAATTGCTGTAGGTTTCTGACCTTCCACACTGATGAATTTGCAGCGTCTTTCAAGAAGGGTATATAGCCCCCTCACTAATTTGTAGTCATTATTGGATGTTTCAAGTAAGGATATCCTTTCTCCAAGTAGTCTTTTGGTTTCTCTTTTTCTAAATGATTCCTCAAACTGCTTGATTATGTCAGCAGCTAGTTTTAGCTCATAAGAAGAGACGTCAGCAGACCTACAAAATATGGGAGATATGTTCTTACCCTTATTGAATATACTAATCCTGAGTAATTGAAGCGGTAACATATCAGATACTAGATATGATAATTCAAATTTTTCTTTTAATTTTTACTGATGCGTATTCGTTTTAATCGATTCTTTACGTTAAACTGTTGGCTTTGTGCTGTAGTGAAGAGTAACCTAACAATGAGTCTGTCTATAAAATGAAAGATTGATTTGGCAGTATGTCGTAATACGGTATATGTCATCGGTTGATAATAGATTAGTTCAGTTTCTAAAGGAGGGGCGAGATTGGGATAAAAAAGCGACCAGTATCCCAGGAGTATTCCTACTCAAGATACCTGCATATAAAGGGGCTTCTCCATCTATTGCTATAGAAATAAATCCCCTGTCTTCTTCAGGGTCGCCCACCAAGAAAAGGGGTGTCATAATACGATCTGCCTCGGAGCTTGAAGAGATAGGAAAACTAATTTCAAATCCTAAACTTTCTCAACTAGCAAGGAGTATAGATGATGTCAATCCTGAAAAAAGGACAGTTCAGAAGAGTGGAGCAGAAGATATATTTGAAATATGACATCTACAGGTAAAAATGAAATATTGATTAAAATTTTTTGATTTGAATAATGTCATCTTCGCCTGTTTACGTAAGGCATCCTATCATCTGGGACAATACTATAGAATATAGGCTATATCAGAAAAATATAGCAGATTCGGCATCACGAAGCAATACTCTAGTAATCCTGCCCACAGCTCTGGGCAAAACGATAATATCCATTCTAGTTTGTGCGGAGACGCTCTACAAGCATAGGGACAAAAGAGTATTAGTCATGGCTCCGACTCGGCCGCTAGTGGGTCAGCACTTAAGAATGTTTTCCTCAGTTCTAAAAATTCTAGAAGAACAAGTTGTGTCTGTTACAGGCAAAACTCCTCCAGAGACGAGAAGAGCTGTGTGGGACAAAGCGGAAGTTAGACTGATATTTGCTACTCCCGAGATCGTAAAAAATGACCTGAATGAAGGCAGGTTACAACTAAGAGATTTTAGCCTTTTGGTTTTTGATGAGGCGCATAAAGCAGTGAAGGATTACTCCTATGCTTTAGTCGCTAAAGAATACGTCAATCAGTCTCATTATCCTATGATACTGGGTTTGACGGCAAGTCCAGGGGCCGAAAGAAGCAGAGTACAAGAGGTATGTGATAACCTCTATATTGAGAATCTGGAATATCGGAATGAAGAGGATCCTGATGTAAAACCATACGTCAATCCAATAGAGGTAAATTGGGAGTGGTTTAGTCTTTCACAAGAATATCTTTACATCGCTTCAAAACTTCGTTCTATGCTTCATGAGAAATTAAAATGGCTTATCCATAACGGAATGTTGAGAAAAAAATCGCTGGAATGGGTATTCAAAAGAGATCTAATCTCTCTAGGGGATGAGCTTCGTTATACAATAGAACTTACGATGGAGGAGCAAAGAAGTATATTGTATACGGCACTAATGAATCAATCCTCTGCTCTAACACTCATGTACTGTCTCGAGCTGATAGAGAGCCAGGGGTCTTTTTCATTAAAGGCCTTTCTAGATAGAATGGAGCAGGAAGAGAAGGGAAAGACATACTCTGCAATTCTCAAACACCCAGATATTATGGAGATAAGGGCACTTCTACAGAATATGACAAATGAGGGCCCCAAGATTCAGTATTTACTTCAGCTGGTAAAACAAAGTAAAGATCATCCTCAGATTAGAAATGGGTATAGTGAGAATACTGAAATAAATAATAGCAAATACTACAATCAAAATTCAAGAATTCTAATCTTCACACAATACAGGGAGACTGCGAAACACATCGTAGAAATCTTATCTAGGAATAAAATTTCATGCTCTAGATTTGTAGGACAAGCAAGTCGGTTGGGTGACGATGGCATGACACAAGAGAAGCAAGCCGAGGTTCTCGAATTCTTCAGGGGCGGGGATTATCAGGTTTTGGTCGCAACATCTATTGCTGAAGAGGGTCTTGACATACCCGAGGTGGATTTAGTTGTGTTCTATGAGCCTATTCCTAGTGAAATTAGATATATTCAGAGAAGAGGAAGAACGGGAAGGAATTCGTCAGGATTGGTTATCATACTTGCGATGAAAGATAGTATAGATGCACGCTATCTTAATGCGAGCACTAGGCGAGTACAGAAAATGAAAGAATTATTGGCCTCTATTAAGACTACATTTAAGCCGCTTTCCAGAGACGCTCAATTAAGACCTAACCTGATGACACAAGAAGAATTGATTGTTATAGAGAGAAGGAACAAGAGAGTAGAAGACAATCTATCGGAGACTGTTAAGTTGGCTATTACTCAGGGGATGTTGTCTCAGGAGCAAGCTAATGAAAGGTTGAACACACTGCGCAGGAACAGGAGAATGAATTCACTATCTATTGAAGCTGAGATGTTAACTGGAAAATTGAAAAGGGATGTTGACAGAGCTGCACGACGTATTTACATTGAGCTCCAAAAGTATGGTAGAAATGGAATAGAGATTGAGAAGCTTACCGAAATTCTAGATATTGATTATTCAGTAATAATTGATGCAATAAAAAAACTAGAAAAGCTAAGGAGAGTAGAGTGGAAAAACGAAGGCACAGTTGCGTCCACATATTGGGGATACAGGCAGACAATAGGAAAGACTCTTAATCTATTAGTAGAGAAAATCATACAAGGAAAAGCACTGGTAATGGTTGATGACAAATGGCACGCAAGATTAAATCATTATGACTATGAAGGACCGAGAGAATATCTGAAGAAAGGTATCCGGTTTAAAGCCATAGGAGAGCTATATCATGAAGACGGCATACTTTGCATAAAAGTAAAGCAGATAATAGGAACTTCATAGCTCGACAACTATCTGAAATAGACAATTCTGCTGCTCGACCCAGTATTCGGGCCCGGAGGGCTTCGATCCCTCGATCTGCGGTTCCGAAGACCGCCGCGATATCCTGACTACGCTACGGACCCATCAATACTAGTCATGTCATAAAGACTACATATATTTTAGTGAACTATAGAGATAAAATCAGAAGCCACGAATATTAGGATTTATCAAGATTATGGAAAAGAATTTCGATACAATCCCCTGTCATACTAAGCATTGAGAGTCTAAGTTCTTGCTTCTATACCGTTTAATTGTAGTGATTTAGCTGAGTCATGATTATAACCAGGGGTACATATATAATCGATTTATTTTCTAAACATAACAATTTATCTAGGTAAATTCTCTTTAGATTTATTTAATTGAAAGTATCAGACAGGACAAATGGAGTGGAATATGCTATACGTGATATTATTCTGCACGCGAGGAAATACGAGAGCAATGGCGGCCAAGTCATATACTTGAATATCGGAGATCCTGTAAAATATGACTTTAAGACTCCAGACCATATTAAGTCAGCATTAATTAATGCAGTTAAAGATAACAAGAACTACTATACTGATTCGGAGGGATTACCAGAATTAAAGAAAGCTGTAACAGAAAAAGAATCCCAGAAAGGGATGTCTGTTACAGAAGATGATGTTCTAATTACTAACGGCGTATCTGAAGGCCTAGATATGATATTGGCTTCCATCGTGGATCCTAACTCGGAAGTACTTATGTCTGGACCATATTATCCACCCTATTCTTCATATGTGAAATTTTATGGGGGAAAACCCGTTGAATTTAGAATTAATGAAGATGGTAGACCAGATTTAGAGGACTTGATATCTAAGATTACTCCAAGAACTAGGGCTATATGCATAATCAGTCCCAACAATCCGACTGGCGAGGTATTTGATCGCAAGAGCCTTCAACAACTAATTGATGTTGCTGCTGAGCACAATTTGTACATCATTACAGATGAAATCTATGACAAGATTGTTTTTGACGATCAATTTACGGGTATCGGTAAGGTGTCAAAGGATGCTCCGGTGATTCTACTTAATGGGTTTTCAAAATCATATCTGATGACTGGATGGCGGTGTGGATACGTATGCTTCAATAGTAATGCAAGTGGGCTAGATGAGTTACGAAAAAACGTGCCCAAACTTGCTCGCGTACGGATTTCTTCTAATTTACCCGTTCAGGTAGCCGCAGTGGAAGCATTGCGCGGACCACAAACTCATATTATAGATATGGTAGAAAAGTTGCGGAAAAGAAGAGATTACATTGTAAAACGTCTAAATGCAATGGAGGGAATTTCTTGTAGGATCCCTCATGGTGCATTTTATGTATTTCCAAAGGTAAACTTAGATCGGTATTGGGAGGATGATCAGCAGTTTGTGCTAGATTTGCTAAGCAAAACAGGTGTACTCACAGTGCAGGGATCGGGGTTCGGCAAAGCCTTCGGCTCGAGCCATTTTAGGATAGTCTATCTCCCAAAGGAAGAGGTGTTAGAACAGGCAATGGACAAGTTGGAATTTTTTATGCACGAATCATACAAATAATTAAAAGTAGTCTCAGCATAATTATGATTGTTACGGAGTTATTTGTCTAGTAGCACAAGACCGGCATGGCAAAAGAGAGAGACAGGTTTAGTTGCTCGTATGATTCTCAGTTTCGCTATTCTCGGCCTGTTATACATAATTTTTCTAAGTGTACTTGCATATCTTGGTTTAGGATTTGTTCCTATAGCTATCGTTGCTTCCGTAATGATATTAGCGCAATGGTACTTTTCTGACAAGATAGTACTATGGAGCTCGGGAGCGAAACTAGTAACGAGGGATCAATTCCCTGAATTACATGATTTGGTAGAAAGAATAGTTGCTAGGAACAATCTTCCAAAGCCCAAGATTGCGGTTATAAAAGCACATATGCCAAATGCATTTGCAACGGGCAAAGGACCCAAATCATCAGTAGTGGCTGTGACTACTGGTCTTATGGAAATCTTGGATACATTAGAATTGGAATCTGTCATAGCACATGAATTGACACATATTAGGAACAGAGATGTCCTGGTTTTAACTCTTGCAAGTCTGTTCTCTACAGTAGCGTGGTACCTAATGCAATTTGGATTCTATGGCGGGCTGTATAGTGGAGGAATGGGATATGGTGGGAATCGTAGTAATAATTCAGCTGGGGCTATGATTATTGTGATTGCCGTAGCGATGTTGACATGGGTAATAAGCTTCCTTGTTATACGTGCCATCTCCCGCTACCGCGAATTTGCAGCTGATAGAGGGTCAGCCCAAATGACTGGAAAACCCGTCAAATTAGCTAATGCTTTGATGAAGATTAGCGGAACTATGAAGAATATACCTACAAAAGATTTGAGGCAAGTGGAGGGATTGAACGCATTTTTCATTGTTCCAGCCTTATCTGGTAGCACAATCGGAAATCTTTTCTCAACCCATCCACCTGTCCAGAAGAGAGTAGAGAAACTCATGGAAATGGAGGCTTCCATGGGTTGAATTTTTTTAGAAGAATTAGAAAAGACGCCAGTTATCATATCAATGACTATACAATAGATTCGGGGTCACTCTTTTCGTTATCCTCAGCGCAAATAACCTTAGAAATTAAACTTAATTTGAAGAGCACGGGCAAAGCTGCGATAGGCTTGAAAAATGTTAGTGGAAGGATGTTTGCAGAGATGGTTGAAGAAATCAGAAATTTCCTCGATGTGAGCAAGACAGATTCAGACCTATCATATAGGGTAATCAATGATGCTTATGATTATCTATGGATAGTAATTCAAAGTGGGAAGGTCGAGGATATTATATCAGGTATATCAGCAGTCGGACAAACAGTACACGATAGGGGCTTTTCAAATCAGCTATTTGTAGCAATATTTCAATTTAGAAACTACAACAATAATAAGAATGATCATTATCTTGTATACAATTTTGCATCGAACAAGTTTTACCCTTTTGTCCCCGTAAGTAAAAATGAAAGAGACAATGAGATTGAAAGAGAAATTTTTGAAACTATATTAAATGAGATGCCTTTTGAGAGGGATGATTCTCTTTGGTACCCAATCTGGAATCTTACACTTTAACTACGGTTAAGTTTCTGGAATAACGCCCTCGCCTTTAAAAAGTCTCTTTGCTTCATCAATAGAAAGGTCAGTACTTGGCAAAATAATGTCTGATTGAATTATTTCCTTTGGGTCGAGAGGCCGTCCATTACTTTCCACGATGCTCGTTAATTCTGTCAAACGTTTCCTGAATTCAATGTCATCGGACCTTTCAGTGCTGACAAGTTGGACTATTGAATCGTCTATCTCATTAAGCCTTTTCAACGTAGTATTATCAACGGTAAACTGACCTTGGCCCATAATTCTAACAATCCTGTATTTTGAGATCGGCTTGCTTTTGACCTTAGAGACTACTCTAGACTTGGCTTTTGAACCTACTTTTTTTCGAATGCTATAAGTAGCTCGCTTGGTTGGAACTTTTTTAGTCTTTATCTTCTTTCCAACTGAAATAGGCCTTCTTATGGCAAGACTTTTCTTTGGCTTACGCTTTGACTTGAGCGCTAGTTTCTTCTTCCTGCTGGGTACTATACGAATTGGCAGTGATGATTTCTTTTTGACATTAGTTTTCTTCTTCATTACTATGCTTTTTGCTCCTCCTCAATCTGTTTCTTTTTACGTTGCCTCTCTGCCTTTAACTTTGCTAATTCTTCGTCAACAGAGCCCTTGAGTGTAATTTGTTCCAATTCTTTTTCAATACTATCCTTGCTAGAAGT
Organism: Nitrososphaerales archaeon TH5893; assembly: GCA_014523685.1. Taxonomy (GTDB): domain Archaea; phylum Thermoproteota; class Nitrososphaeria; order Nitrososphaerales; family Nitrososphaeraceae; genus TH5893. The sequence goes on along the minus strand of JAATVT010000206.1, from coordinate 6,262 downwards.
GTAATCCGTTAGAACACCAGAGTTTATCATTTCATCTAAGGCTCCTGATTTTGCCTTCATTTTCTCAGTCTTTTCTTCTGCTTTACTAAGGGACATCCCTATGTCAGTCATCTCTTCCGAAATTCCGGTAACATTTTCCTTGATGCGTACCTGGGCCTCAGCGGCAGAATATTGTGCTTTTATAACCTCTTTCTTTGATTTGAATTCTTCTACCTTTGTAGATAGTCGCTTCTCTGTCTGCTCGAGCTTTTCTTGTTCAGACAGCATCTCAGCGATTTGTTTATCTAATCCCTGCAGTTGCATCAGATTAGCATTCTTTCGTTCTAAGGCTAGCTTTGCAAGGTCCTCTCTCTCAGCATCGATCGATCGCCTGGCTTGTTCATCAAGAGTTCGAATATTGTCCCAGAGTTTCGCCTTCTGCATTTCAAGTCTCCTTTTTGCAGTCACTACCTCTGCGATATCTCTGCGCAATTTATTTAAAAGTTCAGTTTGCTTTGTATAGGAATAATCTAAGGCTTCCCTAGGATCCTCATATTTATCAATTATTATGTTCGCCTTTTGTTTGATCACAGTCGTGATCCGATTCATAAGACCCAATCTTGTTCATTATGTTATGGTTCAGAACTATTATTAAATTATAACGCAATAAAGCATTCTATGGAGATGACCTTACGATTTACTGTCTAACTATTTCGCTGGTCATAATTTAAAACTTCTCCTCCACCCATTCTCATCTCGAGTATCCTCTTCATCATCATGATTTTTCTTGAAATAGCCCCAGAAGATAAGAACCCCTCCACCAATGATCATCGCAATAACAAACTTTTCATTTGTAATCTGTCCATTGGTATAATTATCAAGGTAAAAGTCAAGAGAAAGTTCGGTTGTAATGAAATAAAGATTCCTTAACGCGATGATTACAGCCATGACAATGAAGAGAACTCCCATAGCTGTCATCCAATTTTTTCCTTTAGGTTTTCGCTTCCGCCCTCCTATTCTACTGGCTCTCATTTACATTAATGCACCAATTTGATTCCTGGGTTTTTCATTTTATTTCGTTTGGCTGCGTTTAGTATCATAGGAGTCAGGATCTCAGCCTGATATGACAAGGATAATGGTCCCAAATATACAGAGCGAAGTCCATTAATTTCTGAAACCAAGTTTTCAATTATCGCTACATGATTCGGATCATCTCCACAAATAAACGTGTCAGCATCCAGACTCTGTCTTATATTTTTTAGTTTTACCTCTGAGATCGAATGAAATGCAGAAACGACCCTAGACCTGGGTGCTAAAATGTCAGCCACTGTTTCTGCCGCAGGCTTCTGGTTCTGCTCTAATGGTATGTAAATGAATCCGGAGTCTGTTCTCGTCATAGGCACTATCGGTGATACAATAACACAGTTGTTACTTACCTCCTTTGCAATTCTATTGCAGGTATCGATAGTATTTTCATATGGAATAGATAAAATCAAAACTTCAGAGGATTTTGCTAGCGAAAAATTATCTTGGCCTGTGATATTTCCCGTCATGCTATTTCCGTATGCTTCTTGGGCAGTTATTTTATACTTATTGGCTGCCTCTTTGGCCCTTTGCTCGTCTCTTGAGCCTATCACAATGTCGTGTCCAAAACACCATCTTAGGGCAAAACCTTCTCCCATCCCACCTGTCCCGCCAACTATTCCTATTCTCATAATACTTGAGATAATACCCGTTAAGATATTAAGCTTCTCAAACTGAATATCTTCACACAGTTCATCAAACTAATAGAAAGAATCAGAGTCATGATAATGAAAATTATTAATAGTATATATTGTTGAATTTTTATGACTTCAAATGCCGTTGGTAATATTAATGCGTCACGGTCAAGCAGACAACAATGTAAATAGGATCCTTGTTGGACGGCATGTTGAGTCTCATCTTACTGAATTCGGTAAAAATCAGGTTCTGGATACTGCAAAATATCTTAAAGAAATTTCTATCGACAAAGTATTGGTTAGTCCTGTAGTTCGAACTGTCGAGACCGCAGAAATTGTTTGCGAATACCTTGGCATGAGCTACCAAATTGACGAGCGATTATACGAGATTGAACTTGGTAAACTTGTTGGTATGAATTATGAGGAAATAATTCTAAAATATGGAAATCTCTTCTTGCAATTTTATACCGAGAATGACGCCGCGCTAATACATTACGGAGTTGAATCATTTGCCTCTATAAAACATAGGATTAAAAATATTTTAGACGAGATAACAGACAAATACACAGACAAGAATGTGTTGATGATTTCTCATCTTGATCCAATCAAAGCGGCTATCTCAACTTTACTAGATCTAAAACCAGAGTCTCTGTATAAATGGCACATTCGCAATGCATCACTAACTATACTAAAAAATGATGAAAAAGTGTATACGCTTGCGGGAGTTAATGTGATGGGAATGTCAAGATACCTGGATGAATAATTTCAAAAACCTTAAATTAGATGTGACGTTCTATCTGGAACGGAGAATTAATAAGAGGGGAATATGAGTTCGAGCATTAAATTGACAAATGCTAACAAATGGTTATTAATCATTATTTTTGCTCCTGTCTTGTCTGTATCTTTTACAAGTTTCATTTTCAACTTAGAACAAACAGCCGTAGCCCAAGAATCTGCAGGGGTTACCCCTCCTGAAGAGCCTGTTATCAGAAGAGTAGAGATTTGGGGATTATTTTACAGACTAATGGTAATAGCGTTTGTAGTCGGTGCTGTGGTTCAGGGGACCATAATTTATATCTGTTTGCGTTTCCGCGAGTCAAATAAGAAAAACCAGCCAAGGGAGTCCTGGGAGGGTATGCACCGTTAATGGGCCATGCCACCATGGAATGGGTGTACGTAGGAGTCGTAATCAGTCTTCTTACTTATGTAGGTGCGGAATCTTGGAATGTAGAACGGATCGTAGAACATGCTCCAGCAGATGCTAAGACCATCAAGGTCACTGGACAGCAATGGTTCTGGACTTTTGAACACGAAGATGGCAAGCAAGAGGTGGGCGAACTGCATGTTACAAAGGGAGTTCCATACAAGTTTGAGCTTGTCTCAATGGATGTTATTCACAGCTTTAACATTCCAGATTATACAGTGTTATTAGATGTAGTTCCAGGCAGGGTGAATACCATATGGAATTTGTTTGACATGACTGGAGAATACCTCATCCAGTGTAGAGAATATTGTGGAATGCTTCATTATAATATGAAGGCTAAATTATTTGTTGAAGAACCATCAGCAGGGACAGAGCAAGCCTCTTCGGCTCAGGACGCATCTGTAGGAGGATCCGCAACGGAAGGCGCTTCCAATAATACTGGTGCTTCTGCTCCAGCAGCTACCACTGCAGCAGCAACTCTGAAAATTCCGCAGGGAGCGTCAGTACAAGGAAATCCATCATATGACCCTGACTCACTTACAGTAAAAGTAGGAGACACAATAGCAGTAGATAATGAAGATTCGGCTCCACATACTGTTACAAATGGTAAGGATGCTACTGATCCTAATATGGGAAAGCTGTTTGATACAAGCATAATCAATGCAGGGGATTCTAGTGAAATTGTAACCGCTGATTTACAGCCAGGTGAATATCCATTTTTCTGTTCAGTGCACCCTTATATGACAGGGAGTATGACAGTTCAATAATCTATACTCATTGTAAAGAAGCCTTGAGAAGAACCGGAATATGATTCTCCTAGTTCCATAAACTGATAATTGCCATATACTCTACAATATACTGAGTCAACTTTTTTGCGATTAGTAGAGAGGATATATCGAGAGGCTAAAAGTAAATGTAGCTTTTAATATGGTATCCAAGCATAGAAAGCAAAATACTTTTATTATAATTGTTATTCAAGTATAAGCTATCAAAAGGGTGGATATCTGGTGGTATTAGAAGTTAAAAGACCCCGTCCTATGTGGGAGATACTCTTCTCAACTCATCATACTGATATTGGGTTACTATACATATTTACCTCGCTGGCATTTCTTTTTTTGGCTGGGGCCTTAGCTATGGCAATACGCACCGAGCTTTTCTTGCCAGGACTTCAGGTAATTCCGGATTCTAATACGTTCTCTAGAATTTTCACAGTGCACGGTACGACGATGCTTCTGCTTTGGGTATTACCATTTTCTGCAGGTGTCGGTAATTACCTTATTCCAATTATGGTTAGGTATAAGGACATGGCCTGGCCAAAGCTAAATGCAGTAGCATTTTGGATGATACCGGTCGCAGGTGCCCTTATCTGGATTGGATTTTCGGATACAGGTTGGACTGCCTATCCACCATACTCAATCATTAGAGCCCCGGGACCTGCAGCCGATATGTGGATATTTGGAGCAAAAATTCTTGGAATATCATCTGTTCTTGGCGCAATTAACTTTGTAGTTACCATTCTAAAGATGAAGCACCCAGATCTTCCTCTAATGAAAATATCTCTATTCGCGTGGGCTACACTTACTACCTCATTTATGATAATGGTCTCACTACCTACTTTTGCGGCGGCACTTATTATGCTCTACACCGATAGACTTGGCGTTTCTGGCTTCTTTAATCCTGCTATGGGTGGAGACCCAATTGCTTATCAGCATTTATTCTGGTTTACTTTCCATCCAGAAGTATACATATTCTTAATTCCTGCGGTAGGCATGTTGTATGAGATGATACCAAAGTTCTCCAGGAAGCCTATCTTTAGCTATCAGTCAGGAGTAACTGCGTTTGTTTTGCTTTCAATAATTGGATTTGCATCATGGGCCCATCATATGCTTGCAACGGGTATGAGTTTTACCGAGAAGACTGTTTTTATGGTAGGGACATTAGCAGCAGTTCCCGCCTCTGCCATGCATGTATTTAACTGGATCGCCACCATGTGGGGTGGTAGGATTAAGTTTGCTGCTCCTATGATGTTTGGGGTTGGTGGTATCATGCTCTTCTTTGCGTCTGGTGCCGGAGGAGTCGTAAATACAGCGTTACCATTGGATTTTATCACGCACGATAGTTACTGGGTAGTAGGACACTTCCACCTGATTCTGATGGGAACAGTATCTCTGACCCTGACAGGTTTCCTCTATTATCTATTCCCGCTCATGACGGGTAGGATGTATAATGAAAGAGCGGCAAAAGTTCACTTTGTACTAGCTTTTGTTGGTGTCATACTAGTATTCATAACCCAACATGTGCTTGGATTGTATGGAATGCCCAGAAGATATTTCGATTATGTGCCTATTCCAGAATGGATTGCAATGAACCAAATAGCTACCGTAGGTGCTTGGATAGTGGGTCTGTCTTACGTATTAATGCTGGTTAACCTGATAAAGAGCGCCGTAAGCGGAAAACACGCGGATATGAACGATCCCTTCAAGATTGGAGAAGAATATTATGACTACACACGACGAGAGCCCCATCATTAGGACATCAAAAAAGAGACTGGCCCAAGGCCTTGCGATCATTGTGATTACAATGGCAGTAGGGGCTGCAATAGCGGTTCCATATTGGAATCAAATGGCCCAGCATCCCCCTCCTGCATCTACAATAGTAATTGAATCACCTGCTGCGCCTGAAGGGGAAGATGAAATTCAAGAAGGAACACAAGAATCTCAAGGGGGAGAAACGGGAGGCGCTGCTCCAACTGAAGGAGCAGGGGGCGCTCCAGCACCTGCGGCTGGAACAACAATTACTATTTTAGCAGGAGCTTCGGTTCAAGGGGCCCCTGATTACGATCCAGATGACGCAGATGTTCCTCTAAATGAAAACGTTGTGTGGGCGAATAAAGATACTGTGCCACATACAGCAACATCAGGGACAGGGGCCGAAGACCCAAACTCTGGTAAAATTTTTGATACGAGTATAATAAATGGCGGAGCAGAATCATCCCCTGTTCAACTTACAGGAGTAAAAGAAGGAGATGAGATTCCATATTATTGTCAGGTTCATCCATATATGACATCTAAGTTGACTGTTGGACCGGCTGGAGCAGGTGCGACGAGTAATGCTACCAGTTCAACACCTGGAAATGCTAGCAGCACTGGTGGAGGCGGTGGCGCTGACAACGCCACGACAACGAGTACTACAACAACAGCTACTACAAATACCTCAACAGCAACGGTTCCGGGAGCAGGAGCACCTCCAGCTACCACTGCAGCAGCAACTCTGAAAATTCCGCAGGGAGCGTCAGTACAAGGAAATCCATCATATGACCCTGACTCACTTACAGTAAAAGTAGGAGACACAATAGCAGTAG
>JAATVT010000205.1 GCA_014523685.1 Nitrososphaerales archaeon TH5893 | reverse complement strand
GCTATGAGAGAAATTAAAATAGCAAAAAAGATAGGTATAGATCTTATAAATTTCCATGCTAATCTAAATGGTATGTTTTACGGAGAAAACAGGAAAATCCCTTTACATAATATGATCAAAAGTCTTAGGGAAATTGTGAGCTACGCTCACAAATATGAAATACAGGTAATGTTAGAAAATGTCCCACTTTCAAATGGGATACATAATTTAGATGAATTCAAATACATTATTGATAGTGTCCCTTCATTATTTGTTCATCTAGATATTCCTCATGCTTTCACGTCTGGAGGTATGAAGTCAGTTATTGGTTACATAAATACGTTCAAAAATAAAATAACCCATGTCCACTGGCATGATAATCATGGAAATAGAGATGAACACCTACCGGTAGGCTCAGGTTTAATAGATCATCAAAAAACACTCAAAACACTCAGGAGTATTGACTATGATAGAACAATTACTCTTGAGGTTTTTACAAATAGTAATGATGCAAAATCCTCTGCAAACAAACTTAAAATCATGTGGGCTCAAGAATCTTAGTCGCAATTGAAAGCAACCAAATTTGTTTTGTATTCTAAAGTGTACAACGCTAAATGAGACAAGCAGAAAAGACTGCAATTATCACAGGTAGTGGAAGAGGGATAGGAAGGGAAACAGCAATTCTCTTGGCAAAATGTGGGGTAAATGTGGTTGTTTGTTCTAGAACTGATAGTGATGTCAATTCGGTGAAAGAAGAAATTGAAAAGGTAAATAGTAAATCCAGTGTTGTAGGTGTAAAGTGTGATGTAAGGATGCCCCGTCAAGTTAATTCTCTTATTCGATTAACGATAGAAAGATTTGGAAATATAGACATACTTGTTAATAACGCAGGAGTTGCATTTAACAAGAAATTAGTAGATACATCCGAAAAAGAATGGGATCAAACAATAAATACTAACTTGAAAGGAGCTTTTCTTTTTACAAAGGCTGTACTGCCTTTCATGTTTGCAAAAAAATCAGGAGTCATAATTAACGTAAATTCCGGTGCTGGAAAGGTTGGCTTTAGTAACTTATCAGCTTATTGTGCAAGCAAGTTTGGGCTCCGGGGTTTAGCAGAAAGTCTATTTCTGGAAGTTGATGGATATAATATCAGAATAATGACAATATTTCTTGGACAAGTAGCTACAGGGATGTGGAAGGATTTTGATTATAGTTATTATGAGAAGAATAAAAGAAAAATGCTAAATGCTCGGGATGTAGGAGAGAGAATTGTTGAAATGATATTTAATCCTAAAAACTACAAGAATGGGGAATCGGTTGAAATGTACAATACTTGAATAATACTAGATTAAAACTAGAATAGGAACTATGTATCGATCATTTTTCAGAATATGAAGACAAATTCCCTAGGAGGTTCAGATTATCAAATAGTCTTATTACTAACAAAATATATAATATATTATGGGTGCTGTATTCAGACCTAAAGACCTAGGAAGTGGTAACCGAAAAGTCATAGAGAATGCCGTAAAGGACTTTAGCCCAGACACTAAGGATAGTGTCGTTAAATTATTGAATTCCTGGGAAGGAAAAATATCTGCTAACAATCTGAAGCAAATCCTTGGACAAAATGAAGCCGAAGAGTTATTGCGTAATATCATAAATGATGTCAATTTGTCAGAAGACGAACGAACCAGAATAAGAAACATGTTTAAGGAATCTCATATTTGATTAAATTCTAGATGCAGAATATAATGCTAATCGAAAGGGAGAAGAATTAGCAAGAGAATTGTTAAACTCAGTCGATTAGGCTTTTTCTAGAACTTGACTTAGCAAGTGGAACCTAAATAGTCGTTTATCGAGCTCGATAGGTCAGGTAAGATTTATTTTTAAAAGAGTTGAGACATATTTTCCAAGATTTTATTTAGATCTTGTTTCTTTTCTAATATGTTGTCCCAGGGATTTGTTGACTTTTTGCCAAATATGTCAGGAACATTTAAAATAGTATAATCTGTTGGAAGTACTCTTGATAAATCGTCCCATTTAATAGGCACAGATACAGTAGCAGATTCAGTTGGCCTGGCGGAGAAAATTGACGCTATTGTTTTTCCTCTAGCATTTTGATTATGATCAAAGAAAACCTTGCCTTTTCTTTTAGTAGTATCCCAGTCCATAGTAATTTTTTCAGGATATCGTCTAAGTAGAATTTTACCTATGACTTCTGCAAAAGATTTAGTCTGTTCATAAGTATACTGATTGGCAATAGGAACAAAAATATGCAAGCCTGTTTTTCCTGATGTTTTTATGAATGATTCAATCCTCAAATCTCCAAAGAAATCTCTTAGATGGTATGCTACATTAACTGCAGCCCCGAATCCTTTATGATTATATTCTGGTTCTTGGCCTTTACTTTCTTGTCCTGAATAGACATATGGATCTAAATCGAAGATAATGAAGTCAGGAAAATTCAATCCACATTTTTCTTCATAAAATATGTCATCTCTTTTTTGACACATCTCAAGATTGTTAATTCTGCTAAACCATGGATGCATCTCTATGCAACCCAGATTCGCAAGCCATAGAAGGGTTTCTTTGTTATTACATATAATGTAGTTGATAATATTGCCATTTCTTGATTCAGAATAAATTTTTGCAGTTTGTACGAATGGTGGTTTGTTTTTCTGGTCCCAGTTCTTGTGATAGAATGACTTTCCTTTTATTCCGTTAGGGTACCTACTGAGAGATAATGGTCTATCCTTGAGATGCTTAAGGATGTGAGAACTAATTTTTTCATAATATGTGATCAAGTCTTTTTTTGTAAGTTGTGGATGAGTTGAAGTTTTATCCCAGAATACTTTATCAAGATTAGAGAAGGAAATTGAAGTGTTATTTCTATTAACTGATTTATTCACTAATTTTTCTTCCTTAAATTCTGCTTTAACGGGTTCTACCAGCTTTTCAGTTAGTTTTTCTCCTTCTATAAGGCAGTCCTTGGGTGCTTTATCCTCCCTGAATCTAAGAAAAATTGGAGCTCTCATGATTTT
>JAATVT010000204.1 GCA_014523685.1 Nitrososphaerales archaeon TH5893 | reverse complement strand
GATGTGAATGCTATTTTATCACTGACAAGAGATTTTGTACTTGTTGCGGCATGCAGTTAAGGACTACTCCAGTTGAAGCCCAGTACAAAGTGAAGATGAGACAAATAGAAAAAAGTCGGCGCATCAACAAATGAGTCTTTTCCCGAAAGAAAACATACATACAAAGGAAATAGAATCTTGGAGAGGATTTGCCGAAAGTCTAAAGTCTAGAGAAGACAAAAAGCTGTTCTTAAAAATGTTAAACGACTGTGAGAAATATGCTTTGGCAATAAATGCAAAAGGAACACCATTTCCAACAGAACCTTTGATTATGGCTCTTCTAATAACACAACATAAAATGATAAGTTGGTTGTCAGAACAGGTCTCGAAGTATAAAGAACGAAAATGATTTGAAACAAAGTGTAATCTTATCTCTATTACTAGGATGGTCCTTCTAGTCTTAAAAACGCTTTATGGCGTAGCAACACACTATATCACTACAACTTTAATTGAATGACTACATATATATCATGATTTTTCTATAATCTCATGAACAAGAAACTGTTTATCGTAAAAGGTACTATTCTGTTTTTTGCAATGACTCTTTTAGGGACAACGATGATTGCTGTAATGAATCTAGAAGAGGCATTTGCTCCTACTAGTTTCCGTGCCCCACCCGCTATCACAGGAGACAACATCTACGTAGCATGGTGGACTAACAATACAGCCAATGGTAACGAGGAAGTAAACTTTAGAGCGTCTAATGATGGAGGACAGACCTTTGGAGATAAGATTAACCTGAGCAACACCACTAATTCGGATTCTTCAAATGTGGAGATAGAATCAGACGCTGATAGCATAGTGGTCTCGTGGTGGGAAACGAATCAAACGAGTACTACACCAGTAATGAGGGTAAGCAATGATAATGGAGCGACATTTGGATCCGTTTTACGACTTGCACCAAATGGAACAATTGGAGTTTCAGAAGATGAGGAAACTGAGGAAGAATAATTATGATTAAAAAATACCCGTCTTAGTTTAGTGCTGCTATGTACTACGGCGAACAATTTTCATAGACTCGCCTAGCGGATTTCCTCATCTTTTAAAAGTTACTTTTTCTTTATAATTAGTATTATTATTGGACAACTTGAAAAAGATATCTAAATTTTCCCTAGAGATAAAACTTAGCTAGTCGAATACGGGATGCTATGATACAATAACAAGAATACGGAAGTCAACCAGGAACGCGATAGGGAAAAAGCGATTTTTTACTAGCACTTTCGTTAGCCATACAGAGTATATGTAATGGAAACCAGATTATTCTGGGGCACTTGTTCCTTCCTCTATTAATCCTAATATACGTTGTATTCCCTAGTGTGTAATTACCATGAATTATACAAAAATCTTGACTACAACAGCTATTTTAGGCGGCATACTATTAGCGGCTGAGATAGGATTAGGAAATGGAGCTTCAAATTTGATCTCTGCCAAACAGAGTGCCGAGGCTCAGATGATGGGGGGTAATGATACCGGTATGATGAAGTCTGGAGATGGAATGATGAAGATGGGAGGTAACATAACGGGCACTGTCGACCTGATGAGTGTAATAAGTGAAGCCATTGGATCGAAAATAAATGTGAGCCTCAGTGATGCTGCAACAACCGCAGAGACTTCAGTAGGTAATGAATCTCATGCTGTATCAGCTGAGCTTGGAGAGAATGGCGGATTTCTGGTTTACAACATAATGGTCATTGATCCAAACATGAATTTCAGCACGGTAGTTGTTGACCCGGGAAATGGGGAGATATTGTTAAGTGAACCGATCTCAAAAGAACAACACATGATGATGCATGGCATGGATAGACAAGGTATGATGGGTCCAGGGATGATGATGGGTGAACATGATAAAATGATGATGGGACCTCCTGGCGGAATGATGATGGGAGGATATCCTGGATAGCAATATCCATCTATTTTTTTGAAGGCTAAAATAAGGCAGAGTTTAAACAGATAGTAATGGCCGACCCAGATCGTAATTACAGGAAAAGGACCATCTACCACTAAACAATAAACAGGGCCTGCAAGAAGTTGGCGATAGCTATCCAATAATTAAAACTATATCAAAAAAGGTTATCGATTTGATGGAGTTAAAAAAATGTAAAACTCTTCAAATATCACAGCCGAAGAGAAGAACTATGTGATAGGATTGAAGAAGCTACACCATAGATTCCTTAGTTAGCATCCTTGATCAGTACATTAATCTAATGACTACTTGCTTCTCATGACTATTGTATGCTTGCTTGCTTTGACCTTTTTCTCTATTGTTATCAAGACTGACAAGGTTTATTTATCATCTTCATCATTTGGTAATGTAATCAATCATGTTACCAAGAATGTTTCTAATGTCGACATCGATACTAGTTATTTTGGCAATATATTTTTCACCCTCAATTAAGCCTCAGAATAGTCTTATAGATGGAATACCTGTATTTGCAGATCATGGCCAAGAAATTACACTTACATTGCATAATTCGAGTTTCGGATCTCTTACTTCGGGTGGCGGAAATCAAGTAAGTGTTTTTGCAGAATATGTATTAAATGATAATTCTATTGCGGGTCAAACGATAAATGCCGTTATGGAAGTGTATGCTCCAAATGGGACATTAATAAGAACATCTTCGTACCCTGATGGGTTTGTTGCTCAAGGCTCTGGTGGAGTAGAAGGGCTTGAAACAACGATTAGGGATAGGACATTGCAAAGTGTAACTGCAAATGTAACCTTTAGGGATTTAACCAAGACAGAAATACTTTCAAATGATCTCAGAGTGGATTTGACCCTTGCAGAAGGAGTTGGAACGTCGACGACTCCTGGAGGGAGCGTGGGGACTGAAGAAGAAGGTGTAACGTCGACGACTCCTGGAGGGAGCGTGGGAACTGAAGAAGGATTATTTGGAGCAAGTCCCTCTCAGCAGACAGGTCAAGATGAAAATGGTGAAGATACTGAAGGGGGAGGCGGAGATGCTGACGAAGATGGAAGCCAAGAAGGGGAAAATATACCTAGCGTACCTCTTGGGTAACCAGAAAAGAATCTAGAACAACACCATAGCATGATATGAATTAATACCATGATTTGTAGCAAGAAGATATAAAATACGAATCGTAACACAGAAGCGAAAATGAAAACATCCAAAGATAATGTGGAGGGCAAACCAAGTCCTGAGTTGCTAAACAGTTCTAATGTAAAAATGAGAGATACCTTGCCCTAGCGCCTCTTACCTTTTTCATTGATAATTTGATTTTCAAAAGTGCAAAGTGGAGCTAAAGATGCAAATAAAGCGTTTTCCCATAGCTACTGCATTTCTTGTCACATTGAATATTGTAATCTTTGCCGTAGGAATGCTATCAGGTTCACAAACTCAAATTATTCAAAATTATGGCTTTATTCCTAATCATCTATTTTATGTGAATAGTGACCAGGAAGTTGAAATTAATAACCTAGACGATAGTACCCGACAAGATTCGTTGTCTTCATTGCCCCTACAACAGTCAAAACAACAATCATCATCACCATTATCCTACTCCTTGGTAACATTATTCACATCCATGTTCATACATGCCAACATTGCACATATTGCATTCAATTTATTTGCATTAGTTTATCTTGGTGGATATGCGGAAAGAGCAATTGGTATTCCTAGATACATCTTGGTATATTTCATGTCAGGAATTGCAGCAGCTTTATTTCATGGTGTAATAGCGTCGCATATCTTAAACAATGGAGATGTAGTACTAATAGGTGCATCAGGAGCTATTTCAGGCGTTTTAGGCATAGCTGCAGTTTCAGGTAATACAAGGGCCTATTATTGGTTGGTCTTACAAATTGTATTTTCGGTGGTCGGTTCTGTAAGTGCTCTTCCAATAGCATTTACAGCACACGTCGGCGGATTTATTGCTGGTGTGTTAATAACTAAGGGACTAGTAAAGCTAGAGCAAATAAGAACGAAGTCAAGATATTTTCTGCAATCGTGAAGGGACGAAAAGAAGACTCGGTTTTATAATACTAGAGAGGTAATAAAAAAGTGGATGTTACTGTACCGTAACTGTACCCACCAAGAACGGATGTAGAGTACAGAAGTACACATAATCTCCTGGTTCGGTAGGCATTGTCAAAGGTTTGCTTTGTTGATTTGCACCAATAAGACCTGTATCAAATTTGCCGTCCGGGGTTGCAGTGTCAGGATTTCCAGAAGTTGCAGTATGGAGAGCATTGTCTTGGTTGTCCCATATTACTGTGCCACCTGCAGATACTGTGACTGTTGGTGGTTCATATCCTTTCCCACCAGTAGCGGATGAAGAACCAAGTGGCATAACTACCGTGGTCTCTCCGCCTCCACCTGCACTTGTAGCATTAGCTGCACCTGCAGCGGTAGTTGTATTTGTTGTCTGAGCCAGAGTTTCTGAAGGAACTATTCCAACAAATGATATCGCCAGCAGAACAAATATCATCGTAGCGCCCATAACTATACAGTTCATTTTATACTCTCTTAACATTAGAAAGTAATGGGTTCATAAACAATATAACTATTAACAAGGCGTGTAATGAAAGGAATGGTAGTTCTATAATAGTATGTCATCCAACTAGGGTATAATTAGAGAGAGAATAAGTGAATATGAATATAGGTGGAATTAACATATTGTACTATGGGGCCGCAGCTACTACAGCCATAGCAGGAATATTGCATCTTTCATTAGTACCTAACGTAATAGGAAGAAATCCAAATTCTGGAATATTTTTTATAATCTCTGGGATAGCCCAAATTTTTTGGGTCATACCTATGCTAAAAAGATGGGGGAGAATATGGTATTTCTTAGGAATAGGAGGCACTATAATATTGATAATAATGTGGGTTATCACAAGAGTGCCAGGAAATCCTATCACAGGTAGAGGGGGACCTATAGGTGAGATGGCAATAGTAATCGAAATATTCCAGATTGCGTATATCATAATAACAGCAATAATAATTCTTAAAGAGAGACGAGGTCACATCAAAGAGATAGTCAAAGGCAAAGCTGAATAAATAATTAGAATGGAAAAACTTTACCCAATTACACATGTATTTTCGTTTTATGTCATTATCGAGGTTAGTTTTGAAAATTACCCTTATAATATGCAGTTATATACGACATTTCTTGATTGATTAAGGATATTTGACAGCAACTATAACACTGAAAAAGGATTCACTGCTATATGACCGAAAGTTAGAGACTGTAACTGAAGGCTTACCCTAGAGAATATATCAATTTGCTGGTCAAAATTTCAAAGGAAGATGCTATAGCGGTAATGGATTATATGATCTCACTGGAAACAGAGGTCCTATCTTAATATATAATACATTATCGGCCGTTATTTGAAAGTCCGAGACTTTATTTGTCTTGCCGTTTTCATTTGTAGCCTTAAGTTCCATTTTTGCGTTGTCGCCATTGCCCGATATTGATAGGCCATTAGGTCAAACGAAGCCGTAGAAAACAATGCTATTTCTGCGTCAGCAGATGCCGATACATTCGACATCGCGTTGGCACTAAAGCCGCTATTACGGTAATGACAAAAATATTCTTAATATGTATACAAGTGATCGGTAGTACTGCTAGTTGCCCAAGAAAAAAGAAAAGGTAGTAACCTTAAGGATGGATCAAGATTCATTTAAGACAGTCGAGGATTATGCTAAAAGTAAGGGATTAAGTGTAAGTGCATACATAACTTCATTATTAGATACATATACTGAATTTTTTATACCTTTGGCTTCAACTGAAAGGATTGCATTCCCAAAGAAGGCACTTTATCAACTTTATTCCTACGCTAGCAAAGAGAGTTTGGACAACTTAGTAAAAGAATGGGCAGATGAGCCAAAGAATGCTCTCCGTCTTCTTGGCGGTGAGTTTAATTTAGAATCGGCATTAAATTCTGTCTCAAAGGCCAGCAAATACCTGATGGGAACAGATGCGAGGATTATCACGACACAACAAAGGTTATTTCTCGTACTTTTGGAATCAAATGTTTATCCACTTATTTGAACCGCTGCAAGACCAAGTAGATATTGTAACAGAATATGATGATACCACGATTTCTATTCGGTTAAAGGAAAAATAGATGATGCTATACAGATAGAGATCTCAATAAAACATTCTCAATCTTTTTTGGACTTTACTTAGTTACTACATTCTTCATATTCAGCCCCTAATGACCTGTGATGATTCTGTATACATTGTCATCGTTCTAATTTATAGACTAGAACCATCTAATGGAACAATGGGGCCTGCACGGCATCAGATGATGCTTCTGAGCCTCAAAAGTGCTGAGATAAATTAAGATGAAGATACCAACATCAGAAGAAAAGTCAAGGACGAGAACAAGTAATATTATAATGGTCGACAATGAACTAGATGTTAATATTACAATAAAGACGGCCTTGGAGGAAAACGGAGACTTCGAAGTCGATACATTCAACGACGCTGAATCTGCCTTGTTTGCATTCAAACCTGGCCATTATGATTTGGCGATTCTAGACATAAAGATGCCAGGAACGAATGGCTTTCAACTAAGTAGAAAACTAAGAAAAATAGATAAAACGTCAAAAATATGTTTCTTGACTGCTGCTGAATTGACTTACCTTCAAGATATAGATTCTGATATTATTAATGATTTAAGAACAGACTGTTTTGTCGCCAAGCCTGTGAACACCGCAGACTTGATAAATAGACTAAAGATTATACTATCACAAGAATGAAAGAAAATCATAAACCATTAAGTTTCAAAGTTTTATCTGTCGCAGAATCTAACATATTACTTACCTAACGTAACGTAACTCAACCCAACTCAACCTCGAATTTCTAAATTTGACCAAGTTTCCTTGTCTAATGGAATAAACTTGTTTTTGGATTTGTGCGCCTCGTCAAAGTATATTGGCGCTTCATCATTCTCGTCTACCTTATAGTTGATGTGTTCTTTCTCCTCTTTTCGGGGACTTCGCCACCACATTTTGTTCTAAAATTGGCAATGTCTTTGAAATGCTATCGAAATACATCTGTACATGTGGTTCTGCAATCCACATTCTTTCATTTTCAAGTAAGTGCCCGTATCTTTGTGAACTACCAATTCTTTCGCGCAATCTGAGGTTATCTAGGTATCCCATAGGAATTGTGGACTCATCAAAGCCGTGACCTCTAGCTATTGCATCAAATATTTGATGCATACCTGAACCATGCTGTGCTGCTTCTTTGATGCGGTAGGCTATATTCTTTGGAATACCCAATTTTTGGGCAACTCTCCTATGTACATTTTTTCCAAAGATATCATCCTGTGATTTTACATTCAATTTCAGATCCATTTGCATGGAAACTCTGATTATTTCCATATCAAGAAAGGGTTCTCGCATCTCTATGCTATGCGCCATTGCAATTTTATCTTCTCTTTCAAGAGTCTCTTTGTAAAGCAAGAGCAAATCTT
>JAATVT010000203.1 GCA_014523685.1 Nitrososphaerales archaeon TH5893 | reverse complement strand
GATTCAATTTCTCTGCCTGCATCGCGACTTTTGTCATAAATCCAAATGCTTCAATGAAATCCTTGAATTCAAATGATTTATTCAATTTGCCATTTACCAGTTTCCATCCAAGTAACTTTGTTACTTCCTCTTCGATTTCATTATTGGATAGCTTACGATATGTATCTTCCTGAGACATATACCATATAAATACAATTATGCTATATATAACAGCAGTTGGAAGATAAGTCCTCATTAATGAAAGTGGATACAAATATAGGAAAAGGAAAATGACAGCATTAACATTATTAATGTCTCACAGTACGGTTTAAGGTGACTGATATCTCCAGCATTTGTTTGCCTTACGGTAATTATCAATGTAACACATGAAATAGATTGCACCTCATTATTGACAATAAAAAGATATGTTAATTGGTAACGTTATGATCCCTTCGCTTTCAGATCATAACTAATCTTGGCTGATCTCTTTAATATGGGCAATATATTGATTCTGCATCGTTAAGTGGAAATCTGAGACGAAAACCTCACATAAAAGATTGGTTGGAATATTATCTTCCCTGCTATCTTTAGTCTTCTGGTTTGACCGTTTCGGTCCTAGATTTTGACCTTGGAAAAAAATCAACAGGTAGAAGAAGGTTTTACGTTCGATTTACTTCAAGATCGATATAGGACTTAGATGATAGTAGGATTCCAATTCTTATAATGCACAAATTATTGAATGACTAATTTCATAACTTGTGCAGAAGTCATTACTTTCGGTTTATACAGTTGGTGATTGCTGCTGATATCTAGGATTCTCGACTATGACTTAGCATGGATAACCGAACTGGTCAAAACAGCCTCCACCACCATAACCTCCACCACCGTAATACTGCATTGGAGTTACATGCGGACTAATCCCGCGCGGTTCGGAGAATACAGGCTCAAACAGTGCAGCTCCTGACAGCAAAGCGACTCCGGTTATTATTAAAGCTGTCAAGACGAAACTACCCTTTAATCTCATATAAGAATAGATAGCAAAAAACTTCTATATTAGCATTTCTAAGCTAGAAATATGAATTGTGACGACGAAACAGACTCCGCAGATGAACTCTCCTAATTCTGTAAATCTGCATCACAAAGTTCGTTTTTATGCCTGGTCTCATGGGTAGCTGGCAACCTCTATTCTAATCGTAGTATTACTACCGGATTATCTCGGTCTTGGAGCTTCAAATTTTTTTAGATCTTCAATGAGTATCGCGTTTAACCTATAATTAGCAATGTACGTTTTGTTTTCATTAGGATTGAAAGCAACTTGGAAAGGGTCGGCTCCCGCAGCTACCTCCTTAACATTATACAAAAATCCGCGATTATTTTTAATTGATTGTTCGGCCTGTTCGAGGTTCCAAGATAGGATGGTGTCGGTGGAAAGAGGTACTGCGAGCATGTCACCATTGTTAGGATTTGAAGTCAAGATGACGGCACCATATTTTGGATCAAGCTTTAATGTTGAGTTGAATAATGGCTTATCATTGCTTCCATTTATCATTTGTATTTGAGTCAGAGGAGGAGAAGCCGCTGATAAAGGTCGAACGTTACTATCTCCCTTGGAGGCATCACCACTCACATAGCTGGTTACATATGTTCTGTTAGCTACCGGATCTATCACTAATGATTGTGGGGGAATTTTGAGACCTATTACGTTACCTTTTGTAATGTTATCAGCTGAACCATCCATCACGGTAAGACTCCAATCGTTGTAATTAGCTAGATATATCTTGTCAGTATTTGGGTTAACTGCAATTGCTGAGGGGGTAAACGGAAGCTTGATATTCTTCAATAAACGATCATTTTTTCCGTCAATAACTGAAAGGGAATTATTTTCACCTATTGCATAGATCTTTTTCTCATTTGGATTAACAGCAATATCTAAGACTTTGAATGGAAGTTCAACATCCTTTAGAACATTGTCCTCCCGACTGTCTATTACCGATATATTGTTGGAACCACTACTGGCTACATATATCTTGTTCGAGTTCGAATTAATGACTAATTTGGAGGGTAATTTTCCCTGCAGATAAATATCATCAAATGACTGGTTCTTATTTGCATCCAATACAGAGATAGAGTTATTTTGTGTATTAGTTATGTATATTTTTGAGGTATTTGAATTAAAAGCCAGATACGACGGGGTTGGACCTACTTGAATATGATCTGGCCATTTAGTGCTATTAGGATTTACCATATTTATTAATAATCGACCGTCTCTAGTAAATCCCGTATATACCATTCCCTTTTCAGAATTCGCGGTTACAAATCCCAACCTGCCGTCTTTCTCGGGAAAAAATAGGACTTTTACTACACGATCTGTCTTGCCATCTATAATTGAAACTGCATTTGAATCGGTGTTTGCTACATATATCTTATTATGATCATCATCAATAAATATATCACCAGGTCCCCTCCCCACAGGAATGTTCTTTACTATTATATCAGTAGCCCCGTTAATTACCGATACCCTCTGCTCGTTAGGATCTGTCAGATATATTTTATTTGTTTTCGGATTGACATCGATAGAGTTTATGCTGCTAACGTGTCCTGATATGGTTTTTTGTAAACTTTGATTTGTTGCATCTATCACGGTAATCGAAGCTGTTGTTTTATTGTTATTAGTAGCCAGATAAAATTTGTTTGTATCTGCATTAAAAGCTATATCATCAGGCTTCAAGGGGCTGGTAGGACTTCTACTTAATACCGACATTGGAATAGAGAGGGCGCTATTATCTTCACCTATCGAATAAATAGCACTCCGATTATCGTCTACAAGATAAGTTCGTTCTTTATCCCACTCATCATCCTGTAAAGTCATATTTCTGCCTAATTTAATGTCCGAAAAATTACTGTTGTCTTTACGCTCTGGAAAATGAAATACTTTTCCAATATAATTGTCATATAGCTTCTCCCAGAAAGTTTTTACACCAAATGTATTGCCATCAATAGCAAGAGCGACGGTCTTTCCAGCATCCTCAATATCTGCATAAACGATATTAGTTTTCTCGTCAACAAAAAACTCCTTAACAATTCCATCTGTTGGTATTCTCTCCGCTACTTCTCTATTATGGCAATCGATAGCCAAGATGACCTTCCGGGAAGCATCTCCTGTATAGAGAACATTTGTATTAGGATTTACAGCAATGTCAGTTGGAGCACCTGTAACTTCACTAAAAGATCTCGAATATGGAACGGTACATGGCTCTGCATTAATCTCTTCTACAAAATAAATGAATGATATCCCAGCTACCAAAACCACAGCTAATGCAGCTAATGCAATTGGTACTATAATTTTGACTTTTGCATAAGCTTTGTGACCTATCTGTACGCCGCTGTCTGAAACATTTGATAATAATTTGGAAAGAATTTTTTCGCGATTTCCTTTTCCCCTTAATAGATCTATGATATTTGTTAAGATATGTTTAGAAGTAGGATTGGTGGAATGACCGTTTATTGCTCTAAATAACCCATTAAAATTCCACTCTTTTTCTTCAACTTTGAAATTTTCTAGGACTTCATAGAATCTGAGGAAGTCAACAAGTTCTTCATTTCCCTTTATAGAATTACCTTCCAATAAATATGATGATAATATCAGCAGTCTAACACATGATTGTCTTTTTATCTGTTCTGATGGAATTTCCCTTTTTGCCTCATATGCAAGCTGCCTACCTTTTCTGTTTTTTCCGACCTTTATCAAATCTTCTGCAAACTTCGATTTCCGTACTGGAGTTGATTCTATCGCAAGTAGTTTGGCATCAATCGCCAATGCGTCATTATACTTAAAAATATAATTCGAATACAATTCACGGAGTAATTCTAGTGCCCGCACGTTGGTAGATTCGAGACCAACTATCTTATTGAGTCCTCCAACTGCCTCCCTATAACTGTTCAGGGCATCGTCAGATTTTCCCTCGACCTCTTGGTATATTCCAAGAACATGATATACATTTGATTTATTGTATAAGGCATCAATGTTTTTTTCATCTATCTCTAAAGCTTTATCGTATGATTGGATGGCTTCATCGAGTCTTCCCAACTTTTCAAGTGCAAGTCCTTTGTCGTTTAGTACCTCAGTGTACTTAGTTTTTTGCGAGTCTATCTCCAGGACTTTATCGTATGATTGGATGGCTTCATTGTATTTGCCTATTTCATTAAGAGATAGTCCCTTCTTATACCAGGCACTGATATTATTTGGATCTATCTCAAGAACCCTATCATATGCTTTGATGGCCTCCCTGAATTTACCAGAATCTAGCAGAAAATGGCCATTCTTACTATTTTCTTCTATTCTATCATTATATACCTGCGTAACCTTATCATAATATTGAACCGCGTCATCCCCTTTTCCCGACCTTTCTAACGCTAGCCCTTTGGCATTAAGCGCGTCGGTATTTTTTTCGTCTATCTCTAGAACTCTATCATATGATTGGATGGCCTCATCGAATCCTCCGAGCCCTTCCAGTGCTAGCCCTTTGGCATTAAGCGCGTCGGTATTTTTTTCATCTATCCCTAGAACTTTATCATATGATTGGATGGCCTCATCGAAGCTGCCCATGTTATTGAGGGCTAGACCCCTATTGTACCAGGCACTGATATTATTTGGATCTATCTCAAGAACCCTATCATATGCTTTGATTGATTCCCTGAATTTACCCTGGCTATTGAAAGCATAACCTTTGCTATTCCATGCATACACAATGTTTGGGTTTATCTTTATTGCTTCATCAAAGCAGAAAATCGCCTCATCGTATTTTCCTATACTGCTAAGTGCTAGGCCCCTATTATACCACGAACTAATATTATTTGGTTCTAGCTCTAAGGCTTTCTTGTAACAGACGAGTGATTGTTCGTAATACCCTTTTTGCAATAATCTATCGGCCAATTTAGCCCAGGAGTTTGGATCTGAAGGATTACTTTCCGCATTCCGGATATCCTGCCTTATAACTTCGTCTTCTTCTGCAATCTCGTCTATAATCGTTAAAAAGGGACGATCCAATTATAATTTCAACTATACGTGACCTGGTTTTGTAGCATTGAAATTGTTATGAAGTGATGCTCGGAGCTGCAGATAAAACCTGTTAAGATTCTTATCATCCTCAGCTTTGAATTCTGTATTCCTGGCAACTTCAGCCAACAATGTATTTAAAGTCTTAAGTGTTGTTTGATCCATTTTTTGTAGTTCATCATAGGATAGATTTTGGACCATGTCTGGTAATCTAAAGTCATAAAGGCTAGGTTCGATCTCATTTAACTTGCGTCTGGCATAATCTGAGTTTTTCACAAGCCATTCTATAGCTGGTTGACTGAAACGAGCCGCTCCCTCATTTATAATCTTATAAAGTATTGGCAACTCTTCGTTATTCGGCTCTAAACTCGCTAATTCGCTTACTTTCTTGGATGCTATTGACAAATATTGAAGGTCAATAAGATCAGAATTCGGATACTTGAATACAAGGAGACCTTGTGCTGTGCTAATTAAATTATCTACGGTAGCACGGAATCGATCCTGTGATAGCGCCACATGAATGGAATCTATTCTACTTGCTCCGGCAACATAGTGAACAGGTATTTGTCTGTCTTCTTCGAGCATTTTGTCTTCAACATATTTCTTAAGACTTCCTATTGTTATTACACCTGACTTGTCAGCAGCTTTTCCATCTATGCCTTCTATAAGATGAAACGTAAACGCTCCATGGCTATGTGGTTTATCATCGTTTGAGTGGATATAGTTTCGTTCTCTTGAAACAGCATTTGCTTCGCTTGATGCCAAGATTACTGCGCCTCTAGCAGTAACCTGAGTAACCTGAGGTCCCTGTTGACTAGGAGATTCCACCATCTTTTGAAACTGGGTGGAAATGAGATCTCTATTCGTATCCATGACTGTCGTGGTAACAGGACCAGTCTTTGTCTTGTCCTTGGCGGCTATCCCTGAATGGCAACAATCTAGTAACATTATAACACTAGCCTGATTCTTAGATTCATAAATAACGGTTCTTAACTGCTCCATATTGATGCCGCTCACAAATGGATCTTCAGGATCCATATCGTAAGGAGCAATATAACCCACATTATTCTTATCTAATATCCCGTGTCCAGAAAAATACAAGGCAACCACATCGAAGCTAGCATCCTTACGAAAAACGTCGCTAATAGCTTTCAAAATATTCTTCCTGGTCGCATTCTGTCCTATCAGATAGTGTCCCTTGGAGATTTCAAAATCGCCGTTTTTCTGAAGCCTTTCCGAAATTTCTTTTGCGTCGTTCTCAGCTCCTCCTAAGGTTTGATATACTGAATGAGACTCATAGTCATTTATACCCGCTATAATTGCCGTTCGCTTCGGTGAAATTTTATTGTCGTCAGTATTCAATGTTTAGACCCCCCATCCTTAGACGAAACTCCAAGCAAATGCAAATGTTCAGATGTGAAAAACGATAGAAGTTCCCCTGAAGACGTTCGGAAAAAAGAGAAAACGGATTTTAGTTCAACTGAATACGGTTTATTATAAATCATGCCTATAATCCACACTCAAAGTTCGGGTTTCATTGGAAATGGGTCTTCCAAAAATATACAGATGAAAACCATGAGGAATAAAACAAATAGAATAGGAACTTCTTCTCATAATAACCAATAATCGGGAATAAGATATATCCTTTTCCCTTATCTGTTTATGCTTTATAACAAGACCGTGAGAGAAATCATTTCCCCTTATGAGAAGTAGCATCTGATTCATACACTTGAGCACCCTGAATCATACGCCAAACTCACGCATGACGGTGACCCAGTGTCAATAACCAACCTGGTGATTTTAACCCACGAACCAATCCGCGTAAAGTTTAACTCTTCGACGGATCTAAGCCTTGGATGGGCGGACAGCCATCTACCTAGATACGTGTTCTAAGTCTTCTCTAAAACATCGTTTTAAGGGATCATAGAAACAGAAATAATACTGAAACTCCGCATTATAAATAAGCAATTTCTTGAAATATGATTGTTTAAACCATTTTTATTATCTCCAAATTATCAAGTTAAAATATCATTTTGTTGGTGCTATTGCTACCATTAACACAAGGATTACTATACTGAACCAGTTATTTCTTGTCTTACTTTTGCAACCAAATCTCTTGCCTCAATTGGTTTCTTGAGAAAACACTTAACACTTATCATTGGGAAAGACTGCTTCAGCATATCATAATAATTCGGAAAAGCTGTAACAAAACATACTGGAGGCATTTTCTTTCCAGATTTTCTCATTTCTTCGTAGACATTGAATCCACTAAACACATTGATATCATGCTTTTCAAAATAAATATCTATTAGCAAAAGCTCATAACCATTTTCTTTGCCTGCTTTAAATGCGGCCATTGCCATCATGGGATCCTCGAATGCGTCGACTCTAAATCCACTGTCCTCTAGGATTTGCTTATAGGTCAAAAGAATGTCTGTATTATCATCGATGATCATTACCCTGTGTTCTACATTTCTCTCGTTTATCAATAAGAGATGATGTATGTTTTCAAGATACTTAATAGTTGCATAGTCATCTGATTTTGGATAGTACGATTATTATTGGTAATGGCTTAAAGGATGAAAAACCAATTGACAGATCTTTTTATTACCCCATTAATTAAAGGAGGTAACACTTCTAAACCTGTCTATAACCTGAGCTTGGGATCTCATGTGATCTAATTACTAATATAATAAGAAATAAAAGATTATCAAACCAGACCTTGGCTTAGAGTCAGTGCTGTAGTGTAGCTTTCAATTATTCATCTTTTCTAATCCATTTATTTCCTTTTTTCACGTACTTTTTCTTTACTGCTGCCCAAGCCGTTTTATGCGCCACCTCTTCTATGCTTTGTTTTTTTCCACCACGCCTTTTTTCTGGATTTTTATACAGTTCTATAGCGTTTGCATGTGCCTCTTTGTAAATATGCTGTGCATGTACTGGTAAAGAATCTATTTGCTTTTCTGTTCTAGTAGAAAGTTTCCCATCTACTCTTTTTCCTGCTCCTTTTATTGATTTTGACCTCGGCATTTTGATATTTAATTGTGCAAAATATGATATAAGAGCATCATCTAACGATAAGTTCTTCCTTTGAATAGAGTACCCTAAACTATACTAGCTGATTTTGTTATGAGCAACTGACTATCATCTAATTATCGTTCTATTATTGGAAACCTGACGAAAAAGGTGACAGATAAACAAACTGGATTCTTCTACCGGCTCTTTTGTTTAGTCTATCCACTATACCTGCTATCCAAATTGCAATGCTTGTCATATTCTTCATCCCTGTACCCATTATAATTCCATGGATGGTATCATTATTATGTAATGGTACGATTACAGGACCATATACTACAGTCTGGAGCCACATCAGATTGCCTTTAATCTAAAAGAGGATAAGCTACCATCTATACACTTCTTTCACCTGCTACAATATCAGCTGATTTTACCTAACGATCAAAACAAAAAAGATGGAAAAGAAAGAAGTTTTTATTCAATCAGACTCGCATCGTAGTTTGTTGTGATAATTTCTTCTTCTTTCTATTATGACTTTCTGCGTTTCACTTGTTACCTTTTACTTTTTCTTCTTTGCGCTTTTCTTTTTAGCCGCCATTTCCCATTGATATTATGTAAACACTATTATTAATCATTTACTTTTTCCTGATATTTCTTAATATGTTGACAAAAAAATAGATTTCATCCTTTCTTCAATTTGGCACATTCCCTTTTCACCCGTTTCCGTTTCACTATTTAATAATAATATATTGTTTCAAACAAAAAATAGAAATCAATTCTAACGATTGGTAACAGCAAGTTTTCAACTCTTATTTCAAGTAGCTATATCGAAAAATAGATATCAAAGAACAAAACTTGAAAGTTAGCTAAAGTTTGTAAAAGTAAATAAATAGCGATGAGAAACAATTTTGGTATTATTTCCACTTCCATATTTTTCCTCCAGAATTGCCATTTTCATCTACTTCATATTCAAATACTCCAACCATATTATTTAGAAAAGCGAGAAGTCCAGTCGTAGAACCTGCGAGACAAAATACTGAACCGACATCTCTTCTCTTACTTCCTGAATAATACGCTATTCCTTGTCCTGTTCATGTTGCTAGTTCATTAACATCTTCTTTTATCATTAAAACTCATTTGCCTTCAGCATAATATGTCCCTCCGAGTCGGGGAATACTCCAGTATGTCACGGTATCGGTAGTTTCTATTCCTCCCTTCAAAGTTCCTTTTACCGTAATGGTAACTTCTATTTTGGGACCTTCAGCATCCAATACTCTATATCCCGCCACCTTGCCATTTGCTTCATAAATTAAGTCTCCTAACATATCTAATTGAGCGATGTTGTGAAGACTTGGTTTTTAATTAGTTATCATAAAGACCAGTATAAATCCAATCATCAGCAAATTCTTTTACACAATTCTAACACCCTACCCTTCATCTTTTGCCGTCTGCAGCGCATGTACGGGTATTATGGCATTACAATTCTGATTTTTTTAATGGTGTTCATCTAATTGTTTACCTTCTCCCCCAAAGGGATAAATGATAGTTTGTGGAAATAATTAGTAATACATAACATACAGATTGGGATGGCGGCAATGGCTGCTAGAACGGTATTGAAAAGGATTATGACCTCCGGGCTAGTGGATATTCTAGCCAAAGTTCCTGCAAGAGTGCAAAATGATGATTACAGTTCCTCTATTCAGCTTTGTGAAGTAGGCCAAGTTAAACCGTCTAAACAAAAGAGAAATCATGGTGATAGATGATAGAAATGCTAGCGACAGAAAAATCCGGATTAAAAGCACCGCATGAATACATAAGAGATACCTTAACGTTTAGATATCAAGAGTGTAAATTATGTCAAAACAGAACCAGCCTCACATGCATAAAATGCGGATATTGTTATAGTTGCCATCGCAAAGAGGAAGAAGTGGAAAGAAAAGAGATGAAAAATGAATATGCTAATGATTTTTCATCATCACTGAGGGTGGATCAATATCAATCAATAGATACAAAAGAGCAGCAAGAAATAGAACAATCTCATCAAATAATAGTGGATGTACATGGTAGAATATCCGAACCAATATGTTCCTATTATCGCTGCCGACACAAATTTTCACTTCATGGTCCAAGTAGCCATAGATGCAAATGTAAACATCCAATGAACAAGACATTAGGAGTGTTCATGAAATATCCATGATTGACGAACACTCTGTAGATGGTCCTAAAAATACGCCTACGCTGTACAAGGAGAAGTTAAACTGTATGAAAGAAAGACTAACTAGATATCTGCAACTTCTAAAAATAAATCATGACAATCAAATAAGTAAAACAGCTTTTAATTTAATTGAAAAATCGGTTTCTGACCAAGCAAAAAAAACTCAATACGGGGAATGGATTATAGCTCTAAATGCAATAGCAGGTTCCTGCGTTCTGAATCAACGGATACTCTCTCAATCAGAAATATACGAT
>JAATVT010000004.1 GCA_014523685.1 Nitrososphaerales archaeon TH5893 | reverse complement strand
GTATTGTTTGAATCCATATAAACCACGTTTCCCCCCATTTGGTACATCCCAGCTTCAAAACTGACTCTTGTCCTAGTCGATGGTTTTTGGAAAATCATGCCTAGGACTTTACCCTTAAGCGCTTGATCGTGCCATCTACTTTTTCTCTTTTTTTTCTTGAACTTTTCAGCTAGTTCAAGGATTGAAATGATTTCTTCTGAATTTACATCTAGTAAACTTAAAAAATTTTTATTACTTAAGCATGTCTTCGATGTCTTCATTTGAAAGGTACACTATGTCATCTTCATCATCCTTATCTTTGTTCTCATGGTGATTCCTTCTTTTGGTTTCCTGCTCTCCCCCTGAATGACTCTTGTTGTAGTCCAATTCATCTTTATCTTTATTTTCATATTTGCTTTTAGATTCCCCTACTACATCCACATTTCCTTTTTGTCCATCTTCTTTCTCACTACGGTCTCTTGCTAAGTTTTCCTTTTGTTCATTCCTAGTTTTTTTCCATTTACTCAATAATCCCCCAAACCTGGTCTTCTTATTTTTTTCCTCATAGCTATTGACATTGTCAGGATGATCTGTTTTAGCTATGATTGAGTGGGTGGAGAATGAAGAGTTAGGGTCTTGTTCACGCTCAACCAAATGATCTGCCTGAGTATTCATGATTTCTTTGTCCTTTTCTTCATATGCATGTTTTTCCGTTCCAGTAGACAACCCCTCTTCCTGTGTATTATCTGGAGCTGTAGACACATTTTCTAAACTCGGTGAAGATGCAGAATTGCCCAGTCCTTGCTGACTCTGGCTTATTCTTTGTTTTTCTTTTTCAATATTGATATCTCCTAGTTGAGCAGACTCATCACTGGACATAGTTACTTCCTTAGTTAGTTCTTGTGTTCTTGGGTTTTCCAACTGCTGTCTATTTTCAACCAAACTGTGAATTGATTGACCTCTTTCACTGAAAGGATACGGAATTTTAGTCTGGGCATCAGCCAGAGGCGTATCCCTGAAAATGGAATCTATGAATCTCTCAGCGTCAAAGGAAACTAAATCGTCATAGCCCTGACCAACTCCTAGAAAAATTATTGGTTTCGAGGTGATATGCACAATTGAAATTGCAGCCCCTCCCTTCGCGTCAGCATCAATTTTTGTAAGCAAAGCACCGTCAAAATTAGTATACTGAAAAAATTCTCTAGCCTGATTTATCGTGTCATTGCCGGCCAAAGCATCACCTACAAATAATTTAATATCTGGTTTGACTACCCTCACTATCTTACTAATCTCGTCCATTAGGTTCTTGGCAGTTTGCATTCGCCCTGCCGTATCAACCAAAACCACGTCTATATGGTGTTTTTTGGCATAATCTATTGCATCTCTTCCAACTGCAGAAGGATCTGCTCCATACCTCTGAGTGATCACTTTTAGCGATAATCTTTCGGCATGTCGAGAAAGTTGTTCTATAGCTCCAGCACGGTGTGTATCGCCCGCTGCTAACACGACGGACACGTTATTTTTTCGTAGAAGATGAGCCACTTTTGCTACCGTAGTGGTCTTACCAGTTCCATTAATCCCTAGGAAAACAATTACAAAGGGCCCAGTTTTCTTCTCTTTCTTTACTTCGATCTCCTTCAAAAGATCAAGATCCCCTGCCTCTGAAAATAGTTCGACAATGGAATTTCGGAATTTGATATTGATAATATCCTCGACGTTCTGTCCTTTCTCGACTCTTATGCCAACTAAATTTTCTTTTAATTTTACAACTAGATCATCGATAGCTTCTTGGGCGATGTCACTCTGCAATAAGGCAATTTCCAAGTCGGATAGTATATTGTCAATATCCTTCTCGGTAAGCTCTTTTTGAACAATGCTTCTTGCAGCGTTTGAAAATGCTTTCCTGAGTTGGTCGAACATATGTTATATCCTCAACATAATTTTGAATTCACTAATTAATCATTTTTCTTATTATTATGTAATTAGTCACGACAGATTGCTTAATGAGATACCTATCTTGTGGACGACCCAGTACCCAAGTTGCCCTGTCGTACGCCAGATGACTGTTGCAGTAATTGATTAACCTGTTCCTGAATTTGAGCCATTCGCAATTCTATTTGTTGTTTCTGATCTGCAAGTTGTCGTGAGACAACTTCAAACTCTTTGATCCTTGCCTCAACATAGTTAATCGTATCCTGTTTGCTTTTTTCTACGCTTGTTCCAGCTCCAACATTTACCAGAAGTTTATCTATGGGTGGAACCAATGCCCTCATATAAACTCCAATCCCGACAGGTACCAATGCTTCAGTCTGATTATCGGCCACTATACCATGTAGAGCTGCTGATGCAAGCCGCGCCTCTTCGATCAATCTAAATGCGGTAGCTTCCTTGGCAACTATGTCATTCATGTATGCTTCAAGTATTCTGGATTGTTGGACCATTTCGTTAATTCTTTGTTGAACAGCGCCATTCTGCTGGGGATTAGTTTCCTTGCTCATTAACATCATTTTCCAAACCTATCTTATAATTATTGTGAATAGAAGATGTAGAATGAAATATCTCGAAATCACACCATTACCCAGCTTAATACCGGGAAAAAAACCTCTATATTTTTGAAATCTTGATCATGTCTGTCATTCGAACCTTCATGCCGTAACGATCTTCTTCCTTTTTCATATGATTATAGATCTTTAGTAATTTATACGAATCTTTCAGAAAATTGAACTTGTGATATATTTTTGACCGGATAAAATTAAATACTGTAGAATAAATTTCAAATTTTTTCAACACCTCCCTTCTGTAGTTTTCCCTATCATGCAAGTTTTGAACCAACATATTTGCACACCATGTTGAAGGAATTATTCCCTCTCCAAGTAAAGGATATACTGTTCCGATGGATTCACCTACCCCGACGACTTTATTGCGATCTGTAAATGGTTCACAATTCTTTGGGGGGCTAATTCGTACAGGTCTTCCAACTTTTTTTATAATCTGACACTTATAGCGTTTCAAAAAATCTTCGACAAACTTATTATTTTGTTTGCGTTCGAAATCACCTGCTCCTATGTGGGCATACCCATTTCCAAGAGGAAAGTACCAAAAATATCCTGCCATTGAAGGGAAAGCCCTGAGATATAAGTCATCAAATGGTGTCTTATTTAATTCATACTTTACCTTATATTGTATACAGGGGATCCAAAATTCCTCCTTGGGTTTTGGAAGATAATTCCGGTGGAATCCAGTAGAATCAATAATAATATCAAAATCCGCCTCAAGACTATCTTTTCTGGGTACTCTACCAAATTCAATCGTAGTTCCCTTAATCATGTCGCGAATTAACTTTAACTTATCGTAGATAACCATACCATTTAGCTCGATATCTATGTAATTTTCGCCTTTGTCAGCAGTACGGATATCTTTCAAATCTACTTTCATGTGTTTCCCGCTATGCATTATGTACTCTTCAAAGTTTAGACCACAGTTTTTTGCCAGATCCGACATCACATTCTTAGAAGTTGCCCACGCACACACCGCGTCATGTTGTGATTCATGCATTCTTTCAAATCCCATTACGCTGTTGTCATGATCTTGGCTGAGCCTGTCCATCAGATATGCCCCTGCAACCCCAATTCCTACGACCGCAATCTTCATAGAACGGTAATTAGAAGGCCGGGATCGCAATAAATACCATGCATAGGAATATTTGATAAGTTCACCGCAGACAAGAGCATAACCCCCGGTTAAACCTTATGGTCATTTATATCTCAGTTGCTGCTTTGGAAATGCCATATACTAGAATATTTTGTTTGCCATTTTTAATCTAAATCGACAGGGGGTTGCCCTTCTGTAATTCGAAATTACCAACGCTGATATACCTCGATCCTGTAAATGGGGATAATGGTCGTAATGGCAAGCTGTAAGAACTGCGGGAAGGAATTCAGAATGACAGCAATTCAGATAAATACTGAACAGGACTTAAAGTCAAGTACTTTTTCGAACCTAAGTGAGAAATGTCCATATTGCGGTGAAATGAATACATACAGTGGACAAAACACGATTTGGAGAGAATAGGCCATCACCAAACAGACTTCAAAATGGCCTGACACTCCGCTGCTGTAATTCTGCCAAGCCATGTATGCTTTTTACGCTGTCAGAATCGACTAAATTTTTTTTCTTCTTTTTAGTGGGCAACGTTTACCACTACATGCAGGGACGATTCCCAATTTTATTTCTTCAATGAGTGGATTAGCAAATTTTCCTAATCATACTCTTAAGATCCAGATAATAAATAACACAAGTATGTTCATTCATTCAAAGACTTAATAAATATCTCAAGCCCAAAGACGTTACGGATATGGAAAAGAGTATGACGAGAATCATATTTATCAGTATTTGCATTATAGTAATCCTGTTAATCACTCCAATTTCAAACTTTCAGAGTTATGCTAGTCCACCTAACGAATCCAAGGAACAGGTGACTCTTGTAGCGATTCTAGAAGATCAAGGTGATCCAGAAAGGTGGGATGCATTGATTCAACCTGCTATTGACGAACTAAAGATGAGGCATCCTGACTTGAATATTAGGATAAATTATACAACATTTCCCTACGACCAAGCCAAGACACAAATGATAAGTGAAATATCTAATCAGACTAATGTTGACTTAATTTCTCTTGATCAGATCTGGCTGGGGGAGTTTGCTGATAACGGACTCATAACTGACCTTACTGACAGAGTCAAGAATTGGGGCAGAATTTCTGATTTCTACGAATCAAACATGGATGGTAATATATACAACAATAGAATTTACGGGATATGGGCCTGGACTGATGTAAGAGGAATATGGTACTGGAAAGATATGCTTAGTCAAGCGGGTGTTGATCCTACCTCCTTAAGGACATGGGACGGATATATCGCTTCTGCTAAGAAACTAAATTCCATTCTCAACCCCCAAGGCATAGAAGGTATACATCTTACGGGTGCTAATCATTCGCCAGATTTATGGTATCCATATCTATGGATGCTTGGAGGATATATAATCGAACCAAGGGACGGCCACCCGACAAAAGGAGTTTATTGGTATCCTACATACAATGGCTCTGAAGGGCTTAGAGCCATGGAATTTATCAAGTCACAAGTTAAAGCAGGTATAACGCCACAGAAAGAGCACTTCTGGGGGCAGGAGTTTCTAGATAGGAAATTTGCAGTTATGATAGAGGCGTTACAACATCATATACCACTCAGTAATTCGGAAAAGAAAGAGGAATTCGAACAGAGAGTAGGTTTCATACCCATGTTTCCTGTTCCAAGCCTTGACAATAGAAACGCAACTTTGATGGGAGGATGGATACTAAGTATACCTTCAACATCTGTTCACAAAGATCTAGCATGGGAATTAATTACTACAATACTAGAGCCGAAAATTCTCTCTCCCTATTTGGCTGCTCATGCAAATCTGCCAACACAGATACCGATAGGCGAAGGAAACTACTCACAGACC
This sequence comes from Nitrososphaerales archaeon TH5893, assembly GCA_014523685.1. Taxonomy (GTDB): domain Archaea; phylum Thermoproteota; class Nitrososphaeria; order Nitrososphaerales; family Nitrososphaeraceae; genus TH5893. Next base: position 5,747 of record JAATVT010000004.1, on the reverse strand, counting down.
GCGATTAATATAATTCCATACTACACTCAATTAATAGATATGATCGAAAGTGGTTATAACAGACCTAACATACAAGAATATCCTCAAATCGCTGATCATATAAAACAAGCCTTAAACGAAGTTTACTATGGTATTAAGGAACCCAAAATAGCTCTAGATGATGCCGCTTCGAAATCTGCAAAGACCTTGGGATGGTAAGCACTTCCATAGTTCATTACAAATTGTAATACAAATAAGGGATTAAACTTTCATTCTGGTAATTGCTGAAAGTTGCCACTCAATAATACTTGGCTACTCCTGTCTCTCTCTGTCCTTAACGTATTCTTATAGGATCTATTCATACGCCTACAAGTGGTCCGTCTTATCGTTTGCAGATTTGATAGCATCTTTGATAGTTCCCCACTAGTAGCCAGTACATTTTGTACAAATACCCATAGCATTGTATCTAGACTCACTTTTGTTTCGTTAAGTTTTCTGTGAGTTTTCCTTTGCCTGGCATATCGTATGAATGGCTGTATGGAAGGAGGAACCACTTACTGGTGATATTGTGGTATTGCAAGACGGCATTACGATGAAACATCTTGACTTAGTTAAAGATTTTAAGAACAAGACAATATTAAATAAGTAGATTTATGATGACCACCTCATCTCGATCGAGAAAAATCAATATACCAGGATCTGCCCGGGCTGGATTAGTGTTGTTGTTATTGGGAGCCATTATAGTGGGACTCGGTAGCTATTTTGATAGAGGGGCTCTTTCCCTTTATGGATTAATAATGGGAATCGGCGGTTTTTTGTTATATATTGTGTCTTCCATTACCTACAAAAGTCGGAATAAGAGAACCGGTCTGAAAGGTTAAGAAATAATTCCCAATAGTATTGTTATTCTATGTATACTGCGGGTTTAAAGGGTCTGGAGTGCCTTGCCTTGGATTTTGGATCATAAATCGTTTGCTTTAGATTTCCACTGCCATTTTTGTATCTGGTTTCTTCCTCAACCCTCTTCCCCTCTCTCTGTTCCTCCTCTTCTTGATATATCTGTATATCAACTATGCGATTCGTGCTCTCAATAGATAGTAGTTTTGAGGCATCGCGAATAGGATAGGATTCGTCAAAGGTTTCTCCAATCTTAAGTTGCCTCTTTCTTACGTCAACGGGCACCGAAAGTATATCTTCAATTATTTTTCGAACCAAACCCACATTTTTTCTCACTATTGCAGATGTTTGTGGATCTTTACTAAGGATTTTCATAATTTCACCGAAGTTTGCCTCCTTCTCAACTGATATTATACTGAGGATCTTGTGATATAACCTTCGTTTCCATTGTGCTGAAACATAAACATAAATTCTATTTGGTATTATTTTAGTTACTTTTAGTATATTTTGAATATCCACTAACAGGTTCATAATTAATAATTCTGATTCTTCGGCAACTAGATCTTCTTCATCGGGATCTGGTAAAGGCCATCCTGCAAATTGAATAGAAGATGAATGCAAGGAATGAGGATCCAAATTGCTAATCATCTTTTCCCAAATCTCTTCTGTCAAAAATGGAGCAAAAGGTGCAAGCATCCTAACGCGAGTGCTAATGAATGCAGCCATAACACGGCCCACATGAAACGAATTTTCACGGCCTTTTGATCTAAGCCTGCGTTTATACCAATTTAAATCCTGATCCAAAAGATACATTATATTGTGTATTGCTTCTCTAGCTCTTAATTTGTCCATCATCGATGTGGTTTCGCTTATTATTCGCTGAAGCCTGCTATTCAGCCATCGATCTTCCAATTCAGTCATTTTTACCACTTGAGCTTTCTCCTGAGACCTATTGAGGTTGGAATACTCCATGGCCAACCTATAAATTTCGTAAAGCTTAGAACGGATCGCATTTACACTATCAAATGAAAAATCGGCATCTTGTAGAATTTCTGCGGACGCTAACATTGCCAGGCGAATAGAATCAGCACCGTATTCCTTAATTGCATCTCGCAATGGGATGATATTTCCGAGAGATTTTGACATTTTCTTTCCTTCCATAAGAACAGAGCCGTTTACGACAATTTGCCGAGGCCAATGCTTTCGTCCAAAAATTGCTACATGGTTAAATATGAAAAAAGAGAGATGGTTTGGTACCAAGTCCCTCCCAGAATGCCTTGAATCCAATGGATAAAAGTAGCAGAATTCGTTTCTTATTTTTTCCAACAACCCAGGATCTACATTACAATCATTCGCAACTTGATTAGAATCACCACTTCCCAAAAATATGAAGTCAAAAAATGAATCCTTAGGATTATCATAATTCTTGAGTGATTCAGCAAGTGAGTTATCGTTGACGTATTTAGCGAGTATATAGAATGCCATGTAGATAACAGAGTCTGAAAGGCTTTCAATAAGCCAGCTCATGTCCCAAGGTATTCTAGTCCCCAAACCAGACCTTCTTGCACAAGCTCTTTCTCTTAACCAATCTATAACATGATTGAATTCTTGTCTTATGTCTTCTGGAACTATGTCCATCCCGTTTATGCACTGGTGAGCCAACTTTTTCCAATGTTCGTTACCATAATCCAGAAACCATTGGTCTTCTAAAATTTTGACAACACAACTCGAACCACATCTACATTTGACGGAACTGTCCACCAGCTCAAACATTAAATCCGCTATTTGGGTTTCCAATAATTCTTTTTTTATTATTTCTTTTGCTTCAGATACATTTCTTCCTGCTAACTTTCCTGCCATCACTAGCATCGTCCCCCTATAGAATTCTTGTGAATATATCTCGTTAGTTGCTATTTGCAAATGTGGATCAAACTGATTCTTTATATTATATTTCTCGATTATCTCAGCCGCTGGAGACAAAGCTACTTTTGTTTTGGCGGTCCAATTAGGGGACTGAGAAGGCGATTTATCACTCATCTCTCGGTTGTCCTCTATGCCTATTATGGTGATGGGTTTTACTTCTTCGAGATTCGAAAGGCCAAATTCCTGTTGAACTGAAATATCTTTTTTTAAATCCTCTAAGGCCTGATAATCATATGGGGCATGAGCAGGAACAGACATTACTATCCCCGTCCCGCTATTAGGATCAACGAAAGAGGCGGGATATATTGGAATTGTAACATGTCTGACGGGATCGAGGACTTGTTTTCCAATTAGGTCACTTCCTGTTACTGTTGCTTGAATAGATACATCGTAGTTTAAGAATTGTAGTTTTCTCGCAGCTTGTTCGCTAACAATCCACACTTCCTTACCATTTGTTTTTTTTGTGTCATTAATTTGTATTTTCACATAGTTTGATGTCGAATTAATCCATAAATTAGTAACACCGTAAATTGTTTCCGGTCTTAATGTTGCAGTAGGAATTTTTATAGAGCGTTCGTCTAGTTCAAACTTGATTAAAACGTATTCGTTAAAATCCGGTTCGACATCACCTATTGTATCATGTTGACTAACAGCATTTTGATCATTTAGACACCAAGCGACTGGATGTGAACCCTGAACGATCAGACCCTTTTTTTGAAGAGTTTTGAATTGCCAAGATATAAATCGTGAATATGCATTGTCAATAGTAGTAAACTCGCGTCTCCAATCTATAGAGTAGCCCATTTCCATCATACCCTGCTTAATCTCATTATGAAAAAATTGTGCAATTTCTATGGGTTCGACAAACTTTGAAATCTGATCACTAGAGACATGATATATTCTTTTGAACATTTCTATCAAGTCCTCGTCACCGGATGCAACTCTTTTGGACATTGCAAGGATAGGGGTTCCTGAATAGTGAAAACCCATTGGAAATAGAACGTTGTACCCCTTCATCCTCATATACCGCGCGTGAATATCTGCCAGAGTGTACGTTCTCCCGTGTCCCACATGTTGAGGCGAATTTGGATATGGGTACGCCACAGTTACGAAATATTTTCTCTTGCCTGGATAAGGATCCGCATTATAAATGCCGAGATCTTCCCATCTATGTCGCCATTTATCATCGATAGAGTTGAGATTGAGTTTGGCGTATCGGGCTCGACTAACATTGACCTCATTATCACCTTTTGAATTTTTCAGTTCATTGATCACTCTTTACTGTGTCTTACCACTATCTCTTCTACTGAGAGTAAAGCATCATTGATTTTCTCTTTGTATTTGATACTGCCTCCTCCCTGACCGAATCGTTCACTCCCTCCTCCAGAACCACCCAACTGGACGGAGATTTCCTTTGCAATAGTACCCGCTTTAATTAACCTGTTGGCACTGTCGCCAGCAAATACAATAACACTAATTCCTTCACCCTTTGTAAATACGGCAACATAGATAAGGGATTTGTCAATTTCAACTGACTTTTCCCCTACCGAAATATGATAATCGTCATCTAGTTGTTCATCGTGAATGCCGTAAATTTTTACGTTACCCACAGGCGTGATTTTTGCTTCCGATATTACAGACTTTGCAATCAGAGGAGTAACCTTCCTGAGGATTGATTTAATCTTTTTCCTGTATAATTCAGTATCTTCATTACGTTTCAGGATTGACTCTACTACTTTATCCTTGCTAGTACCCAAAGATTGTACGATAGTATTTAGACTGCTTTCAAGTCTTTGTATATAATTCAACGCTGACTTCGCTGCGACAAACTCCAATCTTACTACTCCATCTTGAATTCTCTCCGACTTTGTGATTTTTACAAGGCCTATCTCACCAGTCCTTCTTACATGAGTTCCACCACAAGCCTCGATATCCCATCCTTCAATCTTGACTATTCTAATGTTAGTAGTAGGGGCAACTCCACCCTGATATATTCTGAAAGTATATTTTTGCTCAGCCTCTCCGCGGCCATATACATTAATCGAAACAGGCAAGTTCTGGGTAATTATGTCATTTGCACTCTTTTCAATTCTTTCAATTTCTTCCTTGGTCAATGCTGAGTGGTGTGTGATGTCTAACCTTCCATAGTCCTGATCTTTAAACGCAGAATTCTGCCATACCCATGGGCCAAGATTGTTTCTTGCAGCGCTATTCAGTATATGAGTACTGGTATGATGTTTAGTGATTGAATTACGCCTTTGAACGTCCACTTTTCCACTTATAATATCTCCTTCGTTAAGCTTATTACTAGTATTCCGAAGTCTATGTAATACTACGTCTCCATGTTTTATTACTTCATCTACTTCAAGAGATCCTAATTGTCCTTTATCAGGTTCTTGGCCGCCGCCTCTTGGGTAGAAGGCAGTCTGGTCAAGTACAATGTATCTATTGTCAATAACTTTAATTATTGTAGCTTCGAATTCATGATTAGTTTCATCTTCATAATATAATAGCCTGGTCGCCGGGAGTCCCTCTACCCTAACTATGGGCTTTTGAATCTGCCCTGCAACTTGTTCATTGTGTAGTTCAGCGAGTTTGGTGTAGAAACTTGAGGGTATGCTTTGTATAGCTCCAGCCTCCAATAGGTATTCAGGTGTTACACCATCGGATTCATACATTTTAATCAGATCGTCAATTGTCAACTTTTTATCAGCTTTTCTTATGTATGTTGCCAACGCATACATTCGTTCCCTAGATCCTAGATATCTCTCAGATTCTATTTCTAATATTGTCTTTATATCATCTCTGTGTTCTTCAAGCTCTGGGTACATTTGTCTTAAATAATCGATGTGCAGGTCAGTAACAGTGCCAAGCTTCAAGTCATTCCAACCCATTCTTTCCAGAATCGAAAGTGATCTTCTTAAAATTATTCGTAGATTATAACCTCC
>JAATVT010000202.1 GCA_014523685.1 Nitrososphaerales archaeon TH5893 | reverse complement strand
GCAGCAATTATAGTCATGCATACATTTGGTATTGCAATAGTAAGCTTTTTATGGATAGCATCCAGACGGAATTTTCAAATTCAACACATGAAAAAGATCCCTTTATGAATTGATTAATTTATATTTTTTAAGATATTCATCGGCTACTAAGCCTACGGCTTGGGTGCTATTGTATTTCGCACCCCATCCAAGTTTCTTTATCTTTGAACAATCCAGGAGGAACTCACGAACATCTCCATTCCATCCTCTGCCTTCATGCGTATCATTGAACTTTATCTTCTGCGGTCCAGTCGGAAACCTCTGGAATAATAGCCTTGCAATGTCTATGACAGTTATGGCATCGTCCGTGCCTATATTATAGACGTCGAATCCCGCGTCAGATTGAATTTCCGACACTCTCAATAATGCTTCTATGCAATCATCTATGTGCAAGTAAGATTTGCGCTGCATCCCATTGCCCAACACTTCTAAGTATGAAGGATTTGCTAGCAATTTATTAGCCAAGTCGAAAACTACTCCATGTTTGTTCAATGGACCGATAATGTTAGCAAGTCTGACAGCAATACCCGACATGTTGAAAGTGTGACTATAACCAGAAATTAAACCCTCGCATGCTAACTTCGTAGCGCCATATAATGAGATAGGGATAAGAGGACCGTAATTCTCAGGAGTCGGTAATAACTCTGCTTCGCCATATACTGTTGATGTTGAAGCAAAAATTAGTTTCTTGCAATCTGGACTTTTTCTCATTGCTTCCAGTAGATTATACGTTGTCACTAGATTTTCGTAAAAGTCAATCTTGGTATCGTTCGATCCGAGAGCCACGAAAGGGTTTGCTGCAAGGTGAATGACGGCGTCACTAGCTTCGACTGCTTTCTCAAGGGAAGAATTATCCTTCATATCAGCAAAAATGAATTTAAACCTAGGGCTCTCAAACCATGGCAAAATATTCTCCTTGCTGCCAGTTGACAGATTGTCGTATATGGCAATATTATGGTCTGATCCGTTCATGAACTTTGTTACTAGTGAACAACCAATGAAACCAGCACCCCCAGTTACTAGAATTCTACTCACTTTCACTATCATCTGAATTCCGTTAATTAAATGAATATAGAAATCTTGCTAGCAAAAGAGTCCTTGCGAAATCAGATAGACAGTAAAAATATAGCTGCAGTGAGCATTCAATGGTAGTAATGGGAGTATACCTCCCCACACTTTTGACGTGACAGATAGACAACCATAATATTACCATAACAGTGTGTGAGAAAGATCCCAACTGAATAATTAGTATCTCTCAATAAAATTTACTTTATTTCATTTTTACAGAGTACTTGTTGACAATTAGTATTTTAAAGTCACATGCTAAAGGGTGAAGGAAATAGGATGCACATAGTATCTTGGAATATTTCTTGGAATATTGAAAGTGTTTCTATGAACCCCGTAGTTGTTATCATCGTCATTGTCTTGTTGACAATTGCTATTATATCGCAAAATGTATCAATTAATTTAGCATATGCAGAAACAGGGACGGGAACCGACATATTCAAAGTTATTATGAGCGTATTTGGAGTAGAAGAGTCTAAAGGTGACGTAGTCGCTCTCGTTACTGTAAACAACCAGGAATCAAAAGTCAAATTTTTCGATGCTTCGGGATCAGAATTGATTCCAATGAATGCCAGTGGGGGTAGCGGACATATCCTAGAATATGTCGCAACATTTCCAAATGTTACTGTAAATTCGGGCGACGAATACAAGGCATGCATATTGACAGTTAAAGACATGAATCTGAAATGTGGGACTGGTCATAACTCTCCTGCGAACAGACCTGAATTTATTGATATTAACCTAGATGAAACTTCGACAAACGAGCCAGAACCTTTAGGAAAGGACAGAACAATCAGAAGTATGGAAGATGAAATGGAAGTAACAACAGCTGCAGCCTCGACTGAAAGCAATTAGGGCATTTTTATTAAACGAAGTTCTAGGAAACCCCGGCACAGAGAATAAGGAAAATAAGGAAAGTACTGCCTCTATCTACCCTTTAATCTAAGAGGTAGGCTGGGCATTTGCAGCGGGACTGGTACCGTTTCCTGACTGTCCTGCTGAAGCCTGGATCTGATTACCACCTCTTGGAATGTCTATAAATGGAGTCTGTCCTTCATCACCTGTCACAAGTGGTAGCTTTCCATCCCAATTTGTAGCCTTTAACCAATCCAAATATGTAGGGTTATCCCTTAGCTGTTTGTCTATTATTGTTATAGCTTGTGCTTCTCCTTCTGCTTCTAATACATTGGATTGTTTGATACCTTCTGCTCTAGCGATATTGGCCTTTTGTTCTCCAATTGCCTGTGCTTCATTTTGTTGTGCTTCTATCTGTATTCGCCTTAACTCATTTTGAGCTTGTAATGCTCTTTGCTGCGCAGCCACCTTTGCTTCTACTGCTGATTTGAACAACTCTGAGAATTGAAAGTCTGTAATGGATACTGCATCTACTATTATATTGTAAGCTGCTAGCCTTGCCGTGATCTGATCTTCGATCTGGTTCTTTACAGTCTCTCTCTTTGTAATCAGCTCCTCAGCGTTGAATCTAGCGGTAACTTGTTTAACAGATTCCTGTATAGCAGGTGATACAACCCTTGCGGCGTAATCTAATCCGAGCCTTTGATACAATACCTGGGCCTGGTCAGGATCTATATGATAATTTAAAGCAACCTGAGTAGTCACATCCTGCAAGTCCTTTGATGCAGAGGTTGCAGATTCTACAATTTTCTGTGTCCTGACTTCCATCTGTACAACGCTATCACGAAATGGTACGACAAAGTGTAGCCCCTCATCAAGTGAGGTATCCGTGTCTATATTTCCAAATTGAACCAGTACTCCTCGGTGACCAGCGTCCACTGTTCTCACACTAGATACAGCAATTATCGAAACAATTATGATACCTATAACGATGGGGGCAATGAATTTCAGTGCTGATCTTGAAGAACCCGACCCTTCTAGGGGCTCTCCTTCAGGTGTTCTCCGTTTGTAAGGATAATCTCGTTTAAACGGATTTTTCATTATAATTCAAATATCATCAATTGTTCATTTAAACCTTCATAGATATGCGTCAGAAAATGACGGAACTGCTGTTCATCACTTTTCAAGTCGACCACAAATTTATAAAAAAACTTATTCTACCACAAATCGTATTCGTATGGTGGATTATCAATACAATGTACAAGACGAAGCGAAGGGCGAACGCTATGTGATATAGTATTCTGGAACTGCTAACATTGAGGATAAATGGAAATTATTGCAGTTATTTGCTCCAAAAAAGTTCGTCTAAATTTGCCTGCCGGGGTTTGCCTAAAAGTGATTTGAAATTAAAATTCAATGACGACAACACTTGATCGAAAGTCGCTTCCATAGTTTCCAGATATTTCTCTGTATCTATCTCCTCTGGTTTAGCGAATCCTACTGGTTTAACTCCATCGTTTGTTTTTGTTTTGACATATGAGATAATGTCTCCAGCCTTAACCTCTCTTCCTATATCGGTCAAAAGCTTTGCCGCCTTGATGTGTTGTGGCAATCCTTTAAAGTTTGATGCGGCTTCCAATTGTTTGCCTTCCAGAGACCTTGCGCCGCTGCCACCTCCAACGCCACTACCATTGTTAATTCCTCCATAAATCCGCTTTCCATATTTGCTAGGGGATTTGTTTACCATAACATTAAAGCTCAAGTCCTCTTGAGAAATTATGCCAAGATCAAGATTTTTGGCATTTTCCTGAATTATATTTTTTATTTTTTCCTTGGCTGATTCAAAATCCCTCTCAGAATTGACTTTGCTGAGAATGTCTAAAACGCTATAAAACGCTTTTCTAATGAAAGGAGGTGTATGAGACTTTTTACCTGTCAGACCTTTCACATCCACCGTGCCGTCAGATAATACCCCCAGGTAGTTTTTCTTTAATTCGCTAAAGACGATATATCTATATTGTTTGTCAATTTCGAGATCTACGCCTAAATTGCTCCTAGCCCATGATGAGATCCGATCAACATTAGTAGGAGACGGATTGCGTAAGAAAAGAGAGTCAGTGTCACCATAAATGACATCAATGCCAATTTCCTTGCATTTTTCAATAGTCTTTGTAGTGGTGCTTCTACCGATAGCCGCTGTGGCGTCCGCTACAGGAAGACAATACAGAGGAAATATCTCAGCTCCCATTACTCCATAGCTCGCGTTTAAAATAACTTTGATAGCCTGGCTTACGACATTGTAAAGCTGGCGTTCCTCTGTCGTGAGAGCTCTATCCTTGGACAAATACTTATAATATTTGACTCTCAGGTCGCGTAAGGAACCTATAAGAAGTGAGGTCAGCCCCCTTTTCTCCTTACATGTCCAATGTGAGGTTTCAGGAATTCTCTGCGAAGAATCATTCCTACAAGATTGATGGGCGCAATTTACAGTTTCATATGACAGGTTGTGCACTTTGATAATGCTTGGATAAAGACTTGCAAAGTCTACAACTATGACATTGAAGTGGATGCCTAAGGTAGGTTCGACAACTAATCCCCCTCGATACTTTTTCTCTTTTATTATGGCGGTGGTAGATGCAGTGCCTTTTGCCTGCAGCTCATCGCGTCTGGGAATCAGAGCATTCTGATGACGATGTTCGTAATACATCATTCCTCTTATCCATTGATTAACGCCAAAACGTGCAATGTCATCAATTGACATCTTACCGATTCTAGAGATTACGATCAGAAGTTTCATGAGCAAGTTATCGTTGAAGCTGGTTAGCCTAAAAGTAAGATCTGCATCCTTCAAACAGTACATAGCTAATTTGTCAGTTGAGAGCTCACTTATATCACCTTCAAATTCGTATTTTGTGTCGTTAAGGAGGGCTTCTGATATTGC
>JAATVT010000201.1 GCA_014523685.1 Nitrososphaerales archaeon TH5893 | reverse complement strand
TGGTGATATGCTATGAAATTATACAAACCACAGCATTAGAAAAAAAGGTAAAGAACATAATTAGTAACTATACATTAGTAAGACAAGAGATTGTACCTGAATTGCAAACAGGTAGAGCATATGAAGTAAAAGCATTTGATCTTGCAAAAGCGATGGTTAATACAATAAATAAACTTCTTGATTTACCAGTTAGTGGAAAACTGGAGGATCTTTATACGCCAGAAAAACACGAACCAAAGATTGAAGAGTTGAAAAAGAATTTAGAACATATGAAAGAAAAAGAAAGAAACTGGATTGCTAATAGTGCATTCATGTTATTATTGATCTGTGATGTAATTTTGAATACTCTAAGAGATAAGCGTCCTAACATGGTGGACGTTTTAGAAGCACGTTTCCATTCATACTAGTTTTTGTCATCTTTTGGTTTTACTGCCCATTCTCTTCCTTCCCAATATCTTACCGCTTCCGCTGATCTCCGTATATGTCTTTATTCTTCAAGTTCGCTTTTTTTAATATTGAGGCTCAACTTTAGCATTGATTTTCTAAATTTTATAGCTACAAAGTTATGTTTGCGTCGAAAAGCAATATATTTTTTGTTTGATTTTATTTGAATATCATTACCTAAATCAAGGATTCTAGCTTTCAATGTCTGATATATTTCTTTGATGTTGTCTTTTTACTCTTATCAGCTTTTATCCGATGGTACGTATGTCTGTTTTTCCGATATTACTAGTTCCAAGTATTCTTTAGTATTTTCTGGTGTCATTGAGGATGAGATGCCAGTCTCTTCCTCCATTTCCTCCTTTCTATTTTCAACCATTTTCAATATTCTTTTCTTTAAATCTTGTTCCATCTGAGCTGTCCCTATATTACTTAACAGTTCTGCAGTTGACTTCTTGATTGATCGTCTTAACGAATTATCGTGTGATATTGATATAGCTGAAGAATACAGCCCCAAAGCAAATAAATATGAAGCTAGGAGCAATAGAGAATGGGCTGCTACTCCATATGTCTGCTGTAATGCAGAAACAGAAAATGAAACTAACATTATAATACCTATTGCAGAAATAGTCAAGTAATCTTTTACTTTCTGGCTGGCGACGCTTGTAGATGTAATTACATTCCTTCCTATAATGAAAAACGCAAGACCAAATAAAATATTTCCACCTATTGTGCCTATTCTAAACAGAATTCTAAAGTAAAACCTGTATGGATAATCTGGTGGCAACATCAATATATCAGGCGTTTTCCCTATTAGATACAGTACCAAAGGAAGAGACATGACGGTCCAAAACATAAGACCTAGTCCTTTTCCTATCCTTTCAAAATAGTGATATAATAGAGTAGAAGTACCGGCCCATCTAAATATAAATGACAATGTAATTGGCCACAAATTTAAGCTATCATATAATTCCACATTTTCGGTAGGTACAACTAATAAAGTGGTAATATCACGATTTACTACTTTATATTGTATTTCACCACTATATTTTTCATCTGTTTCATATACAAAGTCTGATTGAGGAAGTGCTCCAGCTGGTGATTTTTCTTCTACGACATTAATTAACAATATCTTTACACCAGCATCCTCAGCTATAGCTATCGCAGTAGTTATTGCAGCTATACCATAGAGCAATACCATCAGATTTCTGTAGCTTGATCTATACCATGAAAGGAACTTGAAGCTAAGTATTCCCATTATTATGCTAGCTGAAATGGAGCTTATTGCGAAAATCGAAGTTGTCAAAAGTCTTGTATGATGATTATGCACACCAAAATAAAATTCACTGGCTACTACAAATAAGAATGCACCTAGTAGTGAAAACTGTATTATCCATGTAGCCCAATGCATTACATTAATGAAAACAGATTTAGATCTAAGATCACTGCTAATTCTTGTGGTATAGAAAAAGAGAATCCAAGATCCAATTCCATATCCAACTATTACGGTTAGAACAAACATTATAGTCTCAGAAGTCGTATTATATGGCAAAAGTTGGCGTGTCATCAGCAGATCTAATATTACAATAACGATCATAATGGACGCAGTAATTATAACCGCTCTTCTAGTGACGTTAATGCTGGAAAGAAAGTCTCCCCTAAACTTTAACATCTATTTTACGGTTCTTTTATGTAACATACCTGATATTATACTTTTAATTTATTTTAAATTTTATATATATGACTCTTAAAATAAACCCTACAAAAATACTATCTTAAAGATACATGTGTTCAAGAAAAAGAAGACTGTATTCAAAGATGACATATTGATTAGCAGAAGAGATACTGAACGGCTTAGAAGATATATTAGGAAAAACTTTTAGAAATTTTAGAAGATCAATCTGATATATCTAATAATGGCAAACACATCCCATTAAGCAAAGGAATAGGACAACCGTATCAGTGCGAAGAAGCTTAAATGGCGGCGGTAAGTTAAGTGGGTAAGTTAAGTGGGTAAGTTAAGTAGGTTAGGTAAGTTCCTTAAGGCCTCTTATTATTTTCCCAAGTTCCTTAAGCTTGTACGCCCTCTCCAAATAGCTTGGCTTTCTTGATCTATTAAAAATATCATTAGCAGAAGTGCATTGGCATGTACTTTACTGTTAAATAGTACTGTCTGCACAAATTGTTGTGGCTACTGACACTGATACTATACCAGATTGGAAAGCTTCTGGAGACTGGTTTGATGTATGCAATTGCAGTATACCATGTCCTTGTGAGTTTGCTCAAGCTCCAACCTATGATGATTGTTTGGGTGTACTGGCATATCATATTAAGGAGGGAAATTATGGTCAGACACCACTTGATGGCCTGAATGTATTATTATTAACATACTTCAAGGGTAATATATGGGCTGGAGATCCAAAGCTTGATGCTGGATTCTTTTTCGATGACATGCTGATGAAAAACAGCGTGAAGCGCTGAAGATGATTTTTGCTGGGAAAGCAGGAGGATTCATGGCTGAAATTGGCAAGTTACTAGGAGAGTTCAAGGGATTGGACTATGCTCCAATTAAGTTTGATATCGCTGAAGACCTTTCTTATTGGAGTGCTGAGATTCCAGGAAAAGTACTAGCATAGCTTTTCTTCGTAGATTGACTATTGTATTGTTCTAGCCATAATGAACAGGCGTTGTACTTCTCTAAAGCACTCATTTCTTGCTGTATATACATCACTAGGGTCTATTAAGTGTAGTAATTGGTACGGTTAAAAGGTACAAACCTGATCGATTTGCAGTGACTTACTAAAATAAAAGAAGCTGATCAACGGAGACTCCGTGACCACCTCCTCGTACACAAGTTTTAGACGGTGCATGGATATAATATAATTCCAGTAATCAGCTACAATGGAAATCCTTGGAAAAGGTTTTCTCCTGAGTAGAATCGAGCTTGCAAAGAAGTTTGTACTGGAGAATGGAAGCCCTGAGGAACATAACGAATTCTATAGAGTCGCCGGTATCAATCGAAAACAGTAATAGTTGGACAACAGGGAAAATAATAAAGATCAAGACCCGTTGGAAATCCTAGCGAAACTTAGAATATATTCGCTGACCTAGATTCTCTTATTTCCACTTATAGTATCCTTCCTTCACTTGCTTAGACAAGTGTTATTAATACTTGCAAAATACATATTTGCCCCACGGTTCATGTTTTTCGAGTCACATGGTCCTGTGTGTCTCTCAGGAATAGTGTAGAAATATTAGGAATTATAAGATGATGTTTCTTAATTAAGGAACACATATGAATTCTCAGGGCAATAAACAAACGCTGCGGGAAAATAATAGCTTGTATGACTACCCAAAAAATAATATCAGCTTATCCACATAGATGATATTTAGATAGACACACTTAAAGGGAAATAAAAGCAAAGCAAATCATTAATAATAGTATGTACATAAAAAAGATCAAGATAAATGGCGACTAAGAAGAAATCAAGCAAAAAAGGACTTGCATCTGCAAGTAAGAAAACAAAAACCAAAGTAGCAAGGAAAGGCGGCAAGTCATAAGAGAAGACGGAAGAGGAATAGGTATAAAATAACAAAGGCACAGAATCAAACATAGAGGCAGAGAATCAATTTCAGATCTTCCTTCTTCTTTTTTGTGTTATTCCATCAGGAGAAAAAAGATTTGCGCGTAGTAGTATTGGAAGAAAAAGAAGAAGAAAACAGGACAAATGGCGACTAAGTCCAAAGCAGCTATTGGTTAGCATCTACTTTTTTTAGTTCCTCTTCCCCTCACTACTACCGGACTATTATCTTCGTTAAGCAAGCATAAAAACGGTTATCATGATATGTTTTGAATAGATTTACTTTTTTTCATATCAATTACAATGAATTTTGCTCTTTCATGGGGAATTCTTTGATGTTAGTGAAGAAAATATAGATGTAAGGAAATAGGCGAGCAGGCAAGAAGCGATAACAATGTTTCATCTATAGATTATCCAGAGGTAATTTCCTCACTTCCGACTTTGTTAAAGTCTACCTTATTACAATATTCTTAACCCTAAAATAGGCATTTCTAAAAGCGTTAAAGCGAGAGCTTAGTCTTAACTAACTTATCAAAATTTCCATATCGGATCCGATAAATAAGATCTTAGATTATTTCTGATACGTACTCTAGTCGAGCTATATGTGAAAAGTGTGGGATGTTAATCTATGGTGGACCCAGAAAACTGAGAAAGCACAAGCAGGAAAACCATTCATATTGAATTGGTTAGTAACAGATTTGACAATAGAACTACTTATCATAACAGTCCCAGCGAATATAATCAATATTACCTACCTTATTTACTGTTATTGAGCCTCTGCACAATCGTTACACATCCAAACACTATTGATATATTTTCCTCTTTTTAGCTGTCCTTGTTTTTCAACCTCTGCCTCTAATGAATCAGTTACAGGCGCACTACATTTAACACAGGTTGGGACTAAGTTTACCAATGTCACCTACACCTCATCAGGAGAGTCAAAATGCTGTTTGCATTTTTGCATTCCTTACAACTTATGATTTCGTTGAAAGACAAGGGTACAAGTACTGGCATTATCATTAAAAAATATATCCAAGTTGATAGTCGCAGTAGGATTATTGCTGCATATTTTAAGTATGCAATAATTTGCCAAATTTAAGCAATAATAAACAGACAACATGATTTACACTATGTTGAGAAATATACTTTTACAGATTGACATCATAAGGTTTTGCTGTCATATCTTGCTATACTAGTAGTAAAATTTGAATTACAAACTCTGAGAATGCTTTTCGAGTCCTCTTTTTTCCCTATTTTCAATTACAACCATTCCTATGAAATAGAGCAATAACATAGGCAACGCTACCAGCCACAAGGTAATACCACTACCATCGGGAGTTATTAGAGCTCCAAAAATTACAAAAAGAATAATAGCATATCTAAAATTTTTTCTCCAAAATTTGGCGTCAATTGCTCCGGTTAATGCAACAGCGTACATAATCATGGGAAGCTCAAAAATAATACCAAATCCCAAAAAAAATTGTAAAACAAAAGAGATAAAATTATCAATATTTAGAAATGTTTCAACACCTATAGCTTGCCCATAGCTATATAGGAAATCAAGTACAAACGGAATTACTAATATATAGCTAAATATGATACCAATGAGAAACAGAAATATCGTCGGCAAAAATATATTCCAAATACCAATTTTCGTTTTTTTTTCTATGGCCGGTGAAATGAAGCCATATATTTCTTTAACAATTATTGGCATGGAACCTATAAATCCAATTAATACTGAAACATATATTTGGGAAAAGAATGCCTGCCCAGGAGCTGTCTGTATTAGTTTTACTTCTGGTGGGAGCAAAGTTTCCTGCATATATTTAGTAATTTGAATAGCAATATTATAAAAGGGATCAGGATAAGGGTAGTAAATTATGATAGAGGAATCCAACTCGAAGGTCCTTATTCCAAAGCTCATAGAGAAAACAGTAATAATGATAACACAAATTGCTATGCGAAGAATTCTAGAGCGTAATTCCTCCATATGCTGCCTCAGTGGCATTCCCTTAGAAGAGGAGGAAAAAGACATTCTATATCACTATCAAATCGACTGTTTTCTTATTTATCATTATCATTGTCAAACGAACAGATAAATTCTTCATTATAATAAATTGGTACTCTAAAACTATCTTATGTCGCTTTACAATCAAAATAAGTTAGGTTATGTCTTTATTTCTTCATTAGCGGGGCAATAGTTACAAGCATACTGCCTTTACCTTTGAATTTGACTATCCTTTTGGATATCTAGACTTGTAACCACAAAATCTTTAATATAAATATGCTGTACCAGATGTTTCTCATTATCGGAATATTAAGTTACGGTGGTAGGATAACTAGTGGCTTATGTTAAATTAACTCGCCTTTTCTCATGAACATCAGTTTACCCTCATAATAGGTTGTTAGTAGAGAAAAATCGTCCCATTTTATTTAATGCACAAAAATTATCTCCTCAAGAAACCGAAGAATATATAGAGAATAGCAATTATTTCAAATCTTCCGACAATCATATTAGTTATAAGAAAAGTTTTTGATACCAGATCCAAATCAAGGGTAGTAATTCCCGTACTAAGTCCCGTAGTTGTTAGAGCAGAAACAGATTCAAAAAGAGAGTCTATAAAATTATGTTCAGAAAAATAACTTAAAGCAATACCCGTAATAAACGACACCAATATGAATAGGCAGATGACAAGTAACGACTCTCTTAGAGTTTTATCCTCTCTAAACCTTACTGCCTTTCCTTCATAGTTGGAATATGATTTGTTATAGCGTGAGGACACGGAGGATATCGATCTGCTAGATGCATCAATAGGGATTTTCCTCTTTGTTACCTTCTGGGCAATTTGTAAAAGTCTTACAACTTTGATACCACCTGCGGAAGAAAAGGCACATCCTCCAATTAACATAACTATGATCAACAGAATCTTTGATTCAAACGGTATCAAAGACATATTGATATACTGAAAGCCTGATGTAGTAGACGCACTCACTGCATGAAATGCCGAGGTAAGCCAGTCTGAACTTACTACTTGTTCACTTAACAGAAAATGAAAAGCAACAACCGATATGAGAATAATGCCAAAATATACGAATATTTCTGGCCGTAATAGTGTAGTCTTGACCTGTTTACTAAATACAGCATAATGGAATGCAAAGGGTAAAGCTGAAATTATCATTCCCGCAATGAGAACCAGCATATCTGCGACGTTTTCATCCGATAAGAATGTCGATGTTGGAACAAATCCTCCACCACTAATTGCACTAATTACTATTGATATAGAGTTAAGAATGCTAACATTTCCAAGAAGGTATACTAGTGTGCCCAGAACTGCTGCATAAATTGTAAAAATGATGCTAATGGTTATAATTAGTTGTTTGGATCTAAGTATTCCTCCACCAATCATCCCTCTCATATGTACTAATTTCCTTTCAGGATAAAAAAGCATCACTACAAGATATACGAAACTTAGCCCACCTACCCATTGAATATATGAACGATAAAAGTCAAAACTTTGTGGTAGTTTTTCGGGTTGAGTTATCATAGAAAGACCTGTTGTAGTAAACCCAGAGGCGCTTTCAAAAAAGCTATTGACAAACAGTGATAATGGATCTATTTTATCTCCAAATGGATTCACATACATATACGGAATACTCCCAAAAAAACTCATTAGTATAAAACTGCTTACTATAAGTATAGATGCTTGTCTCAGATTTAATGGAGCCTTCTCTCCGTACGCATTTAATACGAATCCAGCGGCGGACATGATAGTAAGTCCAAGAAAAATGCCAGTCGCCGTCTCAATTTCATTTAATATAGTAGCTAAAAAAGCCGGAGCAAGAAGAAGTATCCCAGCAAATTGCATCACGAAACCCAGATTTCCCAATATAGGTTCATAATGAAACCTTACAATAGATCTGTAACTTCTGAATGTCCTCTCTAATACAGATGTTCTTATGGCATTTGCCAACTCACCCTGAGTTACAAGGCCAAGAATGTGTACGTTATCCGTGACTGGAACATGTTTAATTGCATTGACTCGCATGAGTTCTAATGCTTGTCTTACAGTTCCATTTGCCGATAACGTTACAAGGGGAGAAGATGCTATATTCTTTAATAATATTTGATCAGAGTCTTCACCTTTCATCACAACTTTATCTAAAATGTCGCTGTCAGTAACTATTCCCACAGGTTTTTCATTCTTTGTGACTATGATAATTTCTGCTTTCCGTGAATGCATTTCTCTAACAGCTGTTGCCACATCCACATTTTCATCCAGATTAATAGATCGTGCATGAATGTATGATAATATTGGCCGATCTAAAGGCTCTGTTACCATTTGTTTAATGCTTTAGAAAACATGTCATGAGAGAATAATAATAAGTTATCTTGAACAAATTGTAAGACAAATAATGAGTTACATATGCTATAAAAAAAGGAATATTTCGAGCCATAATAAACATAGCAATAGATGATTTGAATAACTCTAATTACTAGTTATTTGAAGTTAGAAAACATGGACTACAAGAGTTATATTAACAAAGATAGTATGGGATACAATTGGTTGGCTGGAATTACATTGTTACTTGCAGCAAGTGCGGGTATATCTCTACTGAAAAATTACCTGCGGAAAAAGCGAAGCAGCTATTGCATGCTCATGTTGGTGGGCCAGAGAACTGTACAACAGGACACATAAAACTTATGAAAGTAAGAGCTTAGGCTTCTTGCAAATTGCCCATGGTCTTATATAGGATTCTTATACACTCGTTATATGTTCTATATTTGAATTTGACATCTTGAATATTGACATCTTCGCTCAAGTGTTCTTTAGATGTGTCAATTTTGTATTTTCTTGCAATATCATCTAATATGCTATTTACAGTAGAGTTCCTATATGATTCGACGATGAGGTTAGCCGTAATTCATACTTGACATCACTGCATATATATACACTCTTACAAACCGCTGGTAGGGCTGTGGCTAAACTAGTCATAAGTATTGAAGAAGTGCAGAAGACAGCTAGAACAATAATGAAATACAACCCAAAAAAAATCAATCCGTCACTAACTACTCGTACTGGTTAATAGTCTAGGGAAATATGGCTAGTCAAAGGAAAACAGAGAGATAAAAGAAACTTCGGAGGTAGTTCCGAATACTGTTATAGAAGAAATTTTAAGTCCTAGAACGTAACGCTGTAGTTGGAATTTTCCTCTCCTTAATTACATCTTCCCACACCCAGTCAAATTCATCCGAAGGTGATGATTTTGTTGAATGTAGGCTCACCTCAATATGACTAGTTTCTCCTTCAGCCTTGAATTTTGATATTACAAGCTTCTTGCGCAGTCTCCATGCTAGTTCCATGGAACCGAATACTGGCACAAAACCTAGTGTTATCCATGCAATAGATTCTAATATTTCCATGCGAATTCATATCCATATCTAGTAGATTATCTTTCGTTCACGTAATTACTTATCTATCACAAACACTGTTAATCACTAATCACAAGAGCTGAGAGTAGTAGTTGTAGGAAAGAGGAGAACTAGAACTGGAAAATGACTGTTATTCCATCTTTTGAAGAGGAAGAAAAAATCAATAAAAAGGCAATATTATTCTTAACTCTTTGTAATAAGAAGATTTTTTTCTTTCTGACTACATTGAGTTTGCTCTCAATACATCTAAAAATGAATGTTTTAAATTAAACTCACTTATTTTTTTATTTTAAACCACCAATTTCTTTTTAGCATTTATATCTGGTGCCACCTTGAATTCTGCCCGTTAATTGGCTCCCTCAGTATTGTCACATGTAATGACAAATTTATGGCTCTAATGGACCGCTACTTCTATTGAATGGTAAATTGTCAAGAAATTTCGAAACAAATATTATCAAAGAAATTATGAGGTCATATCAGGGACGGTTAAAGGGGAATGGTGAATAAATAATTGAAAGTACTTGCATCTCTTCTAATTACTTTTTATT
>JAATVT010000200.1 GCA_014523685.1 Nitrososphaerales archaeon TH5893 | reverse complement strand
CTTCCAAAGTTGAATCAAACCCACCATGAACTATTATAGTTGGTCTAGAAGTACGCGCGCCTCTAACACTGTTATGATCATTTGTACGATAAAAGTAACCTGGCAGCATAGTTCCTTCATATGGTATCTCTATTGGTTCAAAAGAGGGGGAGAAAAGCCTCGCGGCCTTTCCAAAACATTCTTTACTATTTGACCAGGTAGTTTGAACTCTTGGATCCTCTGGCTCTATAAGGAGGAATTCTGCTACCCTGTAGTAATTTGATGCACGCAGATAAGCCTCGCGTGCACTAACTTTGTGACCTCTTGCTAGACAGTCCTCTGCATATTTATGGACTCTTTTGGCTGTTTTCAACCATTCTATATGCCAACTCTCAAAATCTCCTTCTTTAATCCGATAGGCAGTAGATAGACATTCACCTATGTCTGCAGCTTTATAGTAAGTCTTATCGATTGTTCTAAGTAACTGCAACGAGAATGTAGGGTCATGGAATACAACCTTCATAATGTATCTTGGATTCAGGTTTTTTATAAATAAGTCCTTATGTAAGTATATGATGCAACCTAAAGGTCCTAGTGATCAAGAGGGTCTGAAGTAGCAACAACATTAATTCTAATATCCCGCAACTGTTGTATTCTTAGAAATTTGATCAGTTCTCTTCCAGTTCCTAGTCTAGATACCTGGAAAAAACATGATAACAGGAAACCCAGACTAAAAATTAATACTGGTGGTATTATATTTGGATATACATGTCAACTAACTCCCAAGCGATTAACCCACTTAAAGACCTATTAGATCGTGTTAACGAGCTCCAACGGAGATTTGAAGACCTAGAACCAAGTATTCGCCATGTCCGAGTACGGAGTCAATATGAAAACGCTAGGACCAAGGTTGCTGACGCAAGATCAGCCATTATGGCCCTAGTTAATGTCTTTGAAAGGGAATCTAAATCTAAGTAAGCCGCAAAATGTGACAAGTGTAATACTATAATCAATGGTGGATCTAGAAAACTGAAGAAACACAAACACAAACATCACTCCATTGATATAGAATTTTGACGACATCTATAACTTCATCTATTAATATGACTCTAGGATTAGTCAAGGAACGAAATGCATCTAAATGACTTATAATTTGGTTAGCAAATGCAGTTTCATCTACTACTAAAAAGTAGCAATATCCTTCTTAACCCAATTAAACGTTATTTTCATGCTATCATTAACGTATGCAAAAATCAAACTATCTTAAATTCTGCATTCATGAATGTTTCTCATCATTTTTTATCGTCCTTTCATCCATGTATATTATTTCCCAAAGATGTCCATCGATATCCTCAAAACTACGTCCGTACATCCATTCATGGTCTTGAGGTTCTCTAGATTCCCTGCCACCAGCTCCTGTAGCCTTGTCTATCATCTTATCCACCTTTTCTCTACTTTCAACGGATAATGCCACTATCATTTCCGTATTTTTTGACGTATCGCAAATTTCCTTTTTAGTAAATGTTTGAAAAAATTTTTCAACCAAGAGCATGACAAATATATCTTCACCAACAATCATACATGTTGCGTTCTTATCAGTAAATTGAGGGTTGAACTTAAAACCAAGTTTGGTAAAGAACTCTATCGTTTTATTGAGATCCTTTACTGGTAGATTTACAAAGATTTTTGTTGTCACTGCATCAGAATAAAGATTGAAGACTATAAATGCTATGAATTAGGCAACACTGACTTTCCAGCCTACAAAAATTGATGTAAATCTATACCTGATATGCATCCAATAACTAATCATCTAATAATCGCCTTCATTTGTCTTCTCTCTAGACTTAACCATTCATGGTTAGACTATAGGGATCATGTTATGGCATAAAATGATTCTGGTACAAGTCTCTAAGTGAAAGAGGATTCATGGTCGATGTTATCTGATTACATTTAGTTACTTGTACCAAATCACTTATTACTTCTTAGCATGAAAAACGAATTCAATGATTGATAGAAAATCAATTCAAGGATTCAGTATAGTGGCGGTAATAGTCTTGATCACAGTAGCCACTCTACCTAACGGCATGACTGCCTTGAATGCACAAGCTCAAAATGCAGACACATCACAACAAATTAGGAAGTATTTAATCCAGGCCATACAGGCACTGGACAGTGGTGACAATAATGAAGCGATACAACAATTACAATTAGCTACTGATCGGATGGGAACATTTACAGCAATATCTGAGCAATCTATTGATGGTCAAGGGAATAGTGATGGTCAAGGGAATAGTGATGGTGAAAATGATGATAAAGGAGAAGAGTCAGAGGAAGGGTCAGGTGAAGATGCAGATGAGCCAGGAGATACCGACGAAAACGATGAAGAAGACTAGAATATAGCACGAACAATTCTTTCTACCCTCTAGATGATTTTCCTATTTCTTTTTGTTTTGTAGCTGTACAGAGGATATCTATAATCCTTCTTCATTAATGAAGGCTACCAACTTCTAGCAAATAAACTGGTATTATATATAACACTAGGTATATGAATTGTTTTAGGACTTGACACAAAAAAAATTCAAACAGGAAATTGAGGTAAAAGGTCACCTAATAGATTCAATGATCCTGACTAGGATCTTTGATAAGATAATGGATCTAAATGGCGATTTTCAAGTCCTCGAATTCAGTGTGGGAAAGAAAAAGAAAGAGTCTAGTTATGCTCGTTTATTGGTTCAAGGAGGTGATCAACATCATCTACATCAAATATTGGAATCTCTATATAGAGAGGGAGCACAACCAGTATCTGTTCAACAGGTTACACTCGAACCGGCTTACAAAGATATGGTGATGTCCGACAACTTTTATAGCACAACTAACAATGCCACCCAAATCTATTATGATGGGTCATGGGTCGATGTTGAAGGTATGATGATGGACAAATGTATAGTTGTAGATACTAAGAAAAAGACAGCTGCGTGCAAAATGATACGCGATATCAAAAAGGGAGAAATGATAGTAGTAGGAGAACGAGGAGTCAAGATAATTCCACAGGAACGTCCGAGGGAAGGTATAGATATTTTTCAATTCATGAGTAGCAGCAGTTCCAGTGAGCGTCCCACACAACAAATTGCCAGAAAGGTAGCAAACGATCTCTACCATAGAAAAAGATATGGGGGAAAGATAATTGTCGTCGCTGGCCCTGTTCTAATTCATTCTGGTGCAGCAGAATCATTCGCGAAATTAATTCGAATGGGTTATGTAAATGGGTTGTTAGCTGGAAATGCTCTTGCAGTTCATGATGTAGAAAATGCATTAATGGGAACTTCTTTGGGAATGCATGTAAATGACGGTACTCTTGCAATAAGAGGTCACAGGAATCATATGGAGGCAATTAATGAAATCTTTAAGGCGGGCTCATTAAAAGCGATGGTTGAAAAAGGAATTCTAAAAAAAGGAATCATGTACGAGTGTATCATGAATAATATTCCATTTGTATTGGCTGGATCTATCAGAGATGATGGTCCTATTCCTGATGTTCTCACAGATGTTGTTGAAGCACAACGTGAGTACAAAAAGGTGATGAAAGGTACAAAAATGGTTTTAATGTTATCCACCATGTTACATTCTATTGCAGTAGGGAATATGTTACCTGCAAAAGTCAAGGTTATTGCAGTAGATATAAGCCAGCCAGTCGTAACGAAACTTCTTGATCGAGGGACTTCACAAGCTGTAGGGATTGTAACAGATGTGGGAGCCTTTTTACCTATTGTAGTACAATATTTAGAACAGCTGACTGCAGAACAAAAGTAAGATAATATTAACTAAATAAAGGGGAATAATGAATAGAAAACTAATCTAATCCATCCAACTTTGTCTTTATTAAGTTCAGTGTGATTTTGGGATCTGCCCTACCTTTAGTCAGTTTCATGACTTTGCCAAGTAAAAAGTTGGCAACATTTGGATTATTTTTTGCATCTCTTATGGCTGATTTCTCAGCTTTAAATACTGACTCTACAGCCTCTGAAATAATAATTTTATCCTCTATTTTTAGAACATCTGTTCTAGCTAACACTTGTGATGGCATTTCTCCTGTTTTAATTATTTGAGTAAGAATAATTTTTGCAGTATTTCTATTTATGGTATTTCTGTCTATTAATATTGCTAGCTCTGCAATTTGATTCGGGTCAATTTTCAAACCTGCAAATAAAGAAGAAGATTGATTTGGAATAGATGAGGAATCAATTTTAGCTTCTGTTATATCATCATCTGTATATCTCAATAGTTCAGTAACTATCCAATTAGCAATCTCTTTAGGTGAAGAGTAAATTTTAACTGCTGATTCAAAAAAGTCGGCGAGTTCCTTATTATCGATCAATACCTGGGATATGTGATCAGACAGTTCATAGTATGCAATAAAACGATTTTTTCGTTCATAAGGCAATTCAGGCATTTTCTTGCGTATTGAAGAGACATATTCTTCACCCAATAGTATTGTAGGTATGTCTGGCTCAGGAAAGTATCGATAATCCTGCTCTTCCTCCTTTGCTCTTGATTGTTTGGTGACTTTTCTTGCATCATCCCAATCTCGGGTTTCGGCGAGAACTTTAATGTCATGCATGGACATTGTCTTTTGTCTGGCAATTTCATAATTGAGTGCTTTCTCGACTTCTTTAAATGAGCCAACATTTTTTATCTCAACTCTTTTTCCTCCTTGTATTGATATATTAGCATCACACCTAACCGATCCTTGGCGTTTTGTATTGCATACTCCGAGGTGTTCAATGATAGATGTTATTTTATTCAAGAAGACACGTACATCCTTCGGATCGGTAAAGTCAGGTTCAGTTACAATTTCTACTAACGAAATCCCTGCCCTATTGTAATCTATTAGAGTGTATGAACTACTAAAATCGATACCACCACTCTCATAAACTAATCTCCCGGGATCTTCTTCAAGCTGAATTCTTCGAATCCTTGAGGTCTTTTCACCATACTTAAGGCTTCCACCTACCCCGATACTTGTAATTCCATACGCATTGTATTGAGTCAATTGGAAGTTTTTTGGAAGATCTGGATAGAAGTAGTTTTTTCTATAGAATGTAATATTATCTGGGATTTTGCAATCTAATGCAAGTGAAACCATGCAAGCTGATTCTACGGCTGTTTTATTTAGAAGAGGTAATGTTCCGGGAAGTCCACAGCATATAGGACAAATATTCCCATTAGGTTCTAACCCATGATAATTACAAAAGCACGAACAAAATAATTTACTCTGCAGACCGGTCAACTGACAATGAATTTCGAGACCGATTTTTATGCCAGGATATTCATTGTCCCCTTGCTTCATCAATACCATCACAATTCGGGACTCCTATTAATATTGGTATTACTTTCGAACAATAAGGCTGCATTGAATAACTTCTGTTCTTGGAATTCACTTGCCATTATTTGTAAGCCAATGGGAAGATCATTGCTGAAGCCTGCCGGCACTGTTATTGCAGGCACACCTGCAAGGTTAGCTATTACTGTATCAATGTCAATCATAAACATTTTTATAGGATCGTCTATCTTTTCACCAAATTTGAAAGGCAAAATAGGCATTGTTGGTGCTATTAAAATATCATACTTTTTGAATAATGATCTTAATTCTTGTTTCAACATAGTTCTTATCTTTTGAGCCTTCAAATAATATTTACCATAATATGCAGAAGAGAGAACATATGTTCCAACAATAATTCTTCTCTTAACCTCATCGCCAAAGTTGCTTCGAACCTTAGCAAAATAGGCATTCCATTCATATCCATCAGGTGTAAAATTGAATCCATATCGAATATTGTCGTAGCGAGAGAGATTACTGCTAGCCTCAGCCATCGCTATGGTGTAGTAGGAAGCAAGTGCATAATCAACATAATTCATTGATATTTCCTCACACTTGCAGTCCAGATTGGTAAAAAGATCCATGGCAGAATAGATCCGTTTAGAAATTTCTGGCTCAGCTCCCTCAGTTAGTTCTCTTACTAATCCAATACGCATCTTTTCATTAGATGAGAAAGTATAATCTGGCGTTCTATAAGTAACTTGAACAGTCTGATCATTGTCATCTGCTCCTGCAATAGTTTTCATAATCATGACTACATCAGAAACCGTTTTGCCTATAGGTCCGATCTGCTCCAAACTATTGGCATATGGTATAAGTCCAAACCTGCTAACGAGGCCGTAGGTAGGTTTTAGGCCTACTACTGAACAAAAGCTTGCAGGACATCTAATAGATCCACCAGTGTCAGAACCTAACGATACAGAACATTCTGATGCAGCTACGCTTGCCGCACTACCGCCAGACGAGCCTCCAGCAACATAATCAGTATTCCATGGATTACTGGTAGGTCCGAAACTGCTAAACTCTGTGCTAGAACCCATTGCAAACTCATCGAGATTTAACTTTCCAATTATTATAGCATCATCATCTTTCAATCGCCTAACTACAGTTGCGTCATACGGTGGAACATATTCTTCGAGCATTTTTGAGGCACATGTAGTTTTCAAGCCACTTGTACATATGTTATCTTTTATTCCTATTGCAATACCAGCGAGTGGTCCGATCTTCTCATCTTCACGTATTTTTCTATCTACCAAACGGGCCTTTTCCAATGCCCCATTGCGATCAATACAGATCACAGCGTTGACTTTTGGATTAACCTTGTCTATTCGTTCAAGAATTTGAATAATATATTCTTCTGCAGTAAACTCACCACTCCTAATTCCTGTATTAACTTCTTTTGCGGAAAGCTTGTATAATTTAGACAAATTAAGTTATCCTGGGTCCTTTGATAAATCTGCCCTCTCTATTTCTAGTAAATTCTAACAGATCAGTTTTAAAAGATTTGGCATTATCTTCTCTTAACTGATAAAAATTTCTCTGCTGAGATATAGGCTCAATATCAGATAATGTCACACTGTCCAATTTATCCAGATACTTGATTATTTCTTCAATTTGTAATTCATACTTTACGAGCTCTTCTCCTGTTATTTCCAATTTTGAGAGTCTACAAAGGTACGTTATTGTTTCTCTAGAAACCATATCATATTCACTTTGGACACAATTTTTATGGTGTCAGTCTATCTATATCTCTTGGATAAAGCGTCACGTCACGTATGTTATCACATTTTGTAATAGCCATAAGCAAACGTTCTAACCCCAATCCAAATCCAGCGTGCGGGGGAACTCCATAATCAAATACACGAAGATGATAGTCAAATGCATCAACATTTAATCCCTGTTTTTTCATTCTTTTTAAGAGATCATTTTTTCTATTTATTCTTGTACTTCCGGATGATATCTCCAAAGACCCGTACATAAGATCAAATGACTCACACATCATCTCATCTTTTTCACCTTTTGTCTTCACATAAAATGGTTTAATAGAAGTAGGCCAATCTGTTATAAAATAAAAGGCGTCAGTTCTATTGTTTTGCAAATTTTTAATAATTTGTGGTGAAAGATCATCTCCCCATCTAATATGCTCTTGTGCTTCATGTAATTTGCTAACTATATTAGAATAAGAGTATTTTGGAAAGGGTAATTCGAGATTTGGCAATTGCAAATTAAGATACTCGAGCTCATTTTTGTTCGTTTCTTTGATGGAATCAACAGTAAATATGATCATTTTTTCAAGTAATCGCATTATATCATTATAGTCTACAAATGCCTGCTCAACGTCAATTGAAATTGCCTCTGAGAGATGTCTGTTTGTACGTGATGGTTCAGCTCTAAAAATTGGTCCTATCTCAAAAACATTCTCAAAGGCCATAGTCAACTGCTCTTTGTATAACTGAGGACTTTGCGCTAAAAATGCTTCCCTATCGTAATAAAATATTGGAAATAATGCAGCTCCTCCTTCTGTGGCAGTTGCAATCATCTTAGGTGTATTTACTTCGATAAATCCGTGTTCTGACAAAAATTCTCTAGCAGCTTTCAATGCTGTGTTACGAATACGAAAAATACTCTTCAGAAAATTCCTACGAAGGTCAACAGCCCTTAAATTCAGTCTCGTATCAATACCAATTGAGGTCTTGCTTTGAATCATAAATGGAGCCGTTTTTTTGGCCATAGAAAATACTCTCAACTCCAACGGGATAACCTCTGTACCGTTAGGCGCTTTTACCTGTGATTTAACTTTCCCACGAATAGCAACTGAGGCATGTTCTTTTAATTGCTGTATCTGATTAAACAATTCCTCGGTGCATTCTTTTCTCTTTGCAACAACTTGTATATCACCATATCTATCTGTTATAGTCACAAATTGCATATTGCCATGATCGCGGATGCTAGAAACCCATCCCATAATTATCGCCTCATTATCGTGAAGGTCTGAGTTAATTTCAGATGAATAATGTGTTCTTCTCATTTTTCCTATATCCTCCTCTTGAAGCACTCGATCGCTCAATTTCATAGACCTTAATAGTGAATAAGGTGTGGTACCACTACATTAATTATTATGTTTGCTTTTATTGTCCTTGATTTAGATGCGGGCAGTTCGACCGATTTTGAAATCATTTTTTTTAGGTTTGAAAAGGGTTTGGAATCGAAATAGATTTGATATTCTGAGCCTAAAGTTTTGATGGGAGTTTACGAGTCAAGGAAACTAAATCAGAGACTTTAAAATATAATTAAATTCATTTCTTTTATTAACATTGATTATCTTTAGTCCCTATATCTTGTTGCTCAATTAACATTTTAATTCTCTGATCTGTCTTTTTTTGTATGTAAATGACAATGACACCAACAATAACCATAGATACTATGGCGGCAATTCCGATTATTGAACCTGTTAGTGTCTCAGATAGTTTGTTGATAATATTCTCTGACATTTGCAATAGTAAAATCAGGTTTATCCCAACAGCAATACCTACTAGGAAACTTATTCCTTGTTCGTGCGCCAATTTTTTAAGATAGTTAGAGTAAATTTTCCTATTATATAATGCGCCTTTTGCTCTAGACACTAAAGTTGGATAAAGTTTAATTTTCATTGTATTATATGACCTTTTTTCCATACTCTCCATCCCGTGATCTACAAATCAACATAGGGATTGAAAAGAAATGAACCTAAAAAATTTTCACTTTATGGGTGAATAACAATAATGATAGAATCGAAGTATGTTATTAACATGACGGAATATTTAATAACCATTAGATTATCTATCCATCAGATTTCTGTCTGTTCAACTACAAATATGACCTAACAAACTCATAGGGTTAGAGCGTTGTGACTTCATACAGGATTTTTCTTAATATCAAAAATTGGAGTTGTGATATTGTGTCTGGAAACATAAATAAGTTGTCATTAGCCTCTTGTTTCCTATCGCTGGTATCATATTATTTATTATAACTTTTATTTTACAAT
>JAATVT010000199.1 GCA_014523685.1 Nitrososphaerales archaeon TH5893 | reverse complement strand
ACCCGAATGTGAATCATAAAATATTGATTGGGCACAGAAAGAACAATCTTCTGGACATCTACCAGCTTTTGCATTAATTAGTGTCTCTACGTCTACAACCTCACCGGCGAACCTGCGGGTTATCATGTTGGCGCATTCGGCTAGGGTTAAAACATGCCGAGTGCCTATTAGCCTCCCCGCTTCCTCAATGTTAATGCTACCTCCATCAAGTACCTTCTCCATAGTACTACAAATGAATGAAACATCGTCATCAAAGTGGTCAGTCACGCTCAAGAGAGTCGACTTTGACACATATAATTGATGCCAATCTTTCTTTGAACAATTTTGATTTCTTTCAGAACTCGAATTTGGAAATATATTCCTGGATTTGTCTACGCAGATTTTGGGTCATTTACACTGCTATGGTATGACAACAGGTAGCACTATATATGATGTAGAGAATGCTATATGTCGATATTTTCAGATGACAACAAGTATTGGAATTATTCGTAGTGTATTATCGAACCAGAAGTATCTTAATGGATTTTCAGTTTATTTCTTATAATCCTATGGTATGGTTTGGATTATCCTAAATGGCCGAAACGCAATACGAAATCTATTAAGGATGGGCTTAATGGATCACAATACACTATTCGGGGATCAGTGATTTATTTGACATTTGGAATTTTGACAGCAGGAAATAGCAGGCAAGATTTCTGTTTTTTCTAGGTATATATCAAGTAAATTACAATCATGAATTATTAAGAGAAATCAATTGATAACAACCAATAATTTCGCAAAAGAAAAGATATTGCAATTAAGAAAGGCAAACCTGTACAGAACATTAAGGAGAGTATCCGCGATAAGGAAAATGGATATTAGGATAGATGGAAGGCGAGCAATAAACTTCTGTTCAAATGATTATTTGGGTTTGTCACAAAATCCAGCAGTATTGAAGGCGACCAGGGATCATCTTTGCCAGATCTCTCAGTGCAGCTCGAGATTAGTCTCCGGTAACTCGCCTGACATTGATGGTTTAGAAAAAAGACTAGCGAAACACCGAAGGACAGAATGCGCTTTGGCATACCCAACGGGCTACATGGCAAATTTAGGCGCTTTAACAGTACTAGCTGACAAGACTTCTATCATATATAGTGATGAATTCAACCATAGCAGCATAATTGATGGTTGTCGGCTTAGCGGAGCCACGATTCGGATATTTAGACATAACAACGTAAATGATCTTCAACGTCTTATTGATACTGATAAGAAATTGAAATTGAAATCTAGAAAAAGAATTATAATCACTGAAGGAATTTTTAGCATGAACGGCGACATTGCAAATCTCTCTGAAATATGCCAGATTGCTAAAGCAGTAAACGCAATTACTATTCTAGATGATGCGCACGGTGATTTCATATTAGGCCATTCTAAAGAATACGCCGGGACTCCGGATCTATTCCGAGTTTCCAGAGACATAGACGTTCACGTAAGCAGTTTAAGCAAAGCATTAGGTTGTTTTGGAGGATATATTGCGGCGTCGTACTATGTTAGAGAATTATTGATAAATAAATCCAGGCAGCTTATCTATACTTCAGCTATCCCATCTTATTTGTGCCAAGCGGCAATTGCTTCAATTTCTGTGGCTGCGAAGGGATTCTTGCAAAAGAAACTTTGCAGAAATATCGAGTATTTTGTAGAAGCACTTCGAAAACTTGGCTTTTCAACTGGTTCCTCTTCAACTCCCATTATTCCTATAATAGTGAGGGATGAGAAGTCAAGTGTAAATATTTCAAATTCCTTATTGAAGAGAGGGGTTTTTGTTCAAGCCATAAGATATCCCACTGTAAAGAAGGGAAGAGCGCAATTGAGGGTGTCTCTTACAGCAAAACATGACAGAAAGGATCTCGATTTTGCACTCTCATGCCTTGAAACAACAGCAAGAAAATACCAACTGATTTAGCTTTGTATTGGTTTGAACTAGTCATGATTGGTAAATAATACATTATCTTATTTTCAGCGTTGATCCTTGAAGTATGATTTCTTTCAGAAATCGAGTTTAGAAATATATAGCCCTCAGATCAAGTCATCGTAATATGGGAGATTTTACGCTTCAATTAAAATTAACTGAGGAGCAGGATAGAGAAATGAAAATTTATACAAGCTATTTATCAACTGAGATGATTCTTTTCGGACTGCGTTTCGCATTTAGTAGGTGCAAGGCTATTTCAGGAGGATATCTGCTTCCAGGTAGAAAAAGCATAGTTAAGAAGGAGACGAGGATGCTTAGTAGAAGTCAAGCTGATTGGAGATTAAGAAATTGGAAATCAATGATAAGATCGTATAGGCAAAGGGGTTACAGCTATCCTACCATCTCGAGAATCAAAAAGCAAGTCCGTTCATATGCGTCTAAAGGATGAACCATGGGCAACAGTCGGAGAGAAGGTTTGACATAACGACTAGTATATACATTCTGACTGATTCCAGATTAAGAATATTAACTGTATTATTTGGGGCAATTCAAATTTCTGATAACTTCAAAAACCTTCAGTCCTACCATATTCCGAATCTCACTTAAATGATGGTGAGACAGGATATGATCCACATGTTCTACAATATCTTCCTTTCCATTTGAATCGGCATAAGCATTTTGGACACCTTACCTCGGAACCATTGTAATCCATTCCAGGAGGAGGGAATTTTCGTCGATACAATAGATAATAATATAGATGTTCCTTGTTTCTAATCGTAACACCTTCAGACATTGCATTCGTTCTTTCGATTACAAATTTGTCGTCGTCGAAGGCCTCGTCGATGGTACTCGTGATTGGTGTTATGTTGGCTCCGCTTTCTTGGGCACGTTTAGATCTCCAAGCAATATCGTTCCCTAGATCCTCCTCAAAACATTTTCTTAGGACAAATTTGCCCCATTTTTTACCTCGATAACTGCCAATTTTTTCTGAAATATCGATACTCCGCGCATAGTCGAAAAAGGGTTTTTCCAGGTAAGGCATCAAAACTCTAACACCAAGGGCGTTCCCAATTTGATGTGATGAAAAACGCATTACTTGCCAGACTCTGATTAACTCTTGTTCCAATTCTTTCGTTGCATTGTCAAGTCGTCTCATGTAATCATAGCCCGCGAACAATTCATCGCAGCCATCTCCCGTTACGACACTAGCAAAACCTCTTCTCTTTGATTCCTCAATACCTGCGTACAAAACACTTGAATTTCTGATTTCAATTGGGTCAAATGTTTTCATCAATCCGATAAGTTTATCCACGATTGAAAGCAATGTCTCGCTATTCAAGTGGACCTTTGTATGATCCTCGCAGAAGCGTTCCGCAATATAATCAGAGAAAATAAAGTCCTCAGCCTCCGATCCGAATCCTACTGTAATTGCATGCTGAGGTCTAAATACGCTCGCTAGAATGCTGCTGTCTAACCCCCCAGATAGCAGAATCGCTTCAAGAGGAACACCGGGGTAAGGTTGAATCAGTCGCGCTTTGAGCTCCTGACATCGTCCTTCTAACCACATATCCAAACTAACTCATAAGAAATAGCCAAAATGAGAGTAGAATACCCATCTCTGTCTCATCTATACTTACTTATCTCGAGATTGATTCATAGGACAGGGTGTCCGAAACCTTAGATAGCATTGAGTGTTCAATTTATTTTCTTTTTTTTGCTGAAACTATTGATAGTATATCCCTGTCCTTTATAATGTAATTCCTGGGTAGGTGCAATCCATCACGTGCATCTATTGCGTACAAGATTCCTTTTGCCAATTCAGTATGTATTGTTTTGGCAAGGTCCTCTATTGATGAGCCTGATTCCATTAGATAAACATCGGGTAAGATGTTGCCATGCTTATCAGATAGCTTTTTGATATCTGCAACGGGGTAAACAGTATTCATGCTTAACAATTTGAACACGGCTACATTTATTGCGAATTGCACTCCTGTTCTTAAATATTCACCAAGAATATCTCGCCGTATGAAATTCAGAGCCCACTTTTGCTTATCGTTCAATTGTTCCTGATGAACTATCTCGAACCGTTCATCTCCTGGATTGTATCTGATTAGACCGCGGGATTCAGCGCGTCTAAGTGTAAGCTCGGCATCAGCGCTTGACGGAATGACTAGAACATCCTTGTACTTATCCCTCAGTCGTATAAAGTTATCAGCAGCAGAAGGTAGATCAATTTTGTTTGCGAGTATTAGTGTCGGCTTTGATATGTAACGCAAACTCCTTAAGAAGTCCTTGATTTTTTGAGAGTCAAATTCGTCGAATTTGCCCTCCATCATTGAATTTTTTTTTAGCGCCATTTTTACATGTTCGTCTTGTACTCCAACACCTCGTAAAACATCAGTTATTGCCATTATGATGTCAACACCTGCGTTTATTGATCGAGATATCTTGTCTCTATTCCCTTCCAGTAATTTCAGGTACCACATGGCCAGCTCCTCTTCGATATCTCCAACATCGGCGACGGGATCACCTGTACCCTGTTCGGTGACTTTACCGGTCACATCTATTCCTCCTGAAACATCTACTACGTGAATAAGAGCATCAGACTGTGCCGCGACAGTAAGGAACTGATTCCCGAGCCCTTTTCCCTGCCACGCGCCCTTTATGAGCCCTGGAAGGTCGATTAACTCTATTGGTATGTATCTCCACCCATCCATGCACCGAGAATTTTTTGGGTTATCTTGGACATCGAACTCTTTATGAACACATATT
>JAATVT010000198.1 GCA_014523685.1 Nitrososphaerales archaeon TH5893 | reverse complement strand
ATGAAAAAAGATATTCAGATGTTAGCGATTATCCAATGTTTTTGTCTACCACATTTAGAACACTGAGAGTCTGTCAAAGCGTAATGGAGAGAGATTGGCATATTGTTGCTATTGTTTCGTTTTACGGTTGGTACTGAATCAATTATAATGGTTCATCGTTCTTTTAATTCATTGTATTAATATCCAAGTTTATCATTCATAATACTCAAAACTAGACTTCAGTTCCATTCCCTATTTTAACCACAAACGCACAGCTCATTTCTGGCGTAAATTTACCTTTAATTAAAAGACACCTACCAGAGAACATGTAATATTTACAGTCTTTGCATTGAAATCCTTCTGCACCTTTTGTTAATACATGTCCATCTTCATAATTGAGCTTTTTTCCTGTTTTCTTTATAAAATCCCATACTATGTCACCAGGTAACATTCCGACGCCCTTGGGTGAAAAGAATTTTGAAATGCCATGATCATTATCGATTTCACCTTCTACAATGTGGCATTTTTTCTCAGCTGGTAGATTAAACTTACATTTTATGCAGGAATGATCTCCTTGTGATGATGACTTTTCCACTTTTCTATAATTTGCCTCTTCTTTAGATAATTTCTTGCCTGTTACCAAGCGGCGAAATAATGCAGCATCTTGAGTAGCAATATCTTCCTCTTCCTGTTCTCCTGTTGACTTGGCAATAACTGACTCTTCTACCTCGTCCATGTGTTAACTACCTGTCAATTCTATGTTAACACAATATTTATCGATTGGTAGTATAACATTTATTTTGGAAGTAAAACACAAAACAAAAATCCTTCATCACGATTTTAGTCCTTATTACTGATAAGGGCCAAATAATTTGCTATTAGAGATCATCTAATAAGTTAGCACTAGTCTTTAGTCGTTGGCATTATTTAAATATGGAATCAATATTAATAATATATCAGGTATGAGATTATTGCAAGAATTTAAATTTCATTTGCAATTGAGCTTGTCTGAGAGCTATATTTACGGAACAGCTACTATGAATGATAAATATTATTCGATTAACATTCAACAGGCAAAAAACCAGTTCATAGTTCTTCCACGAGACTTCTCCGATATAAGTGAGCCATATAACGCATTGATTTCTTTCAGCACAGATGATGATAATAATAGTAATAACAAAAGAATTAGTATGACTTCAGAAATACAAGTAGGGCAAGGAGATCTTATCGAAGTATATCTTGATCAAGATGACATGCTCCTCTCTCTTGCAAAGGACCTTCCGGTGGAGATAACCATACGGATGTACACTACAAGTCCTGCAAATAATGAAGGGAGATAAATTATGCAAAAGTATGAAACTGGAGAGAGTGTCAGTATTGAAAGCAGTAAAAGAGAAACTAGTGCAAAAATACTAGTGACAGGAGCAAGTGGTTTTATCGGGAGCAGGTTGGTATCAAGACTACTATCATATTCATCGTCTTTATCATATAATGCGAATTATGAGATAATATGTTTGACCCGTGATAGGGAATCTTTGAGAGGTCGCTATGATAACCATGAAGACGTTATTAAGATAGTAGAGGCAGATGTAAATGATTATCCTCAACTTGTGAAAGCTATGAACGGCGTGACCATTGCATTCTATCTTATCCATTCAATGGGAGGCTCTTCTAAAGAATGGAAAAAATTTGCACAAAGAGACCGAACGGCAGCAAAAAATTTCGCTAAAGCTGCTACTGAGTGTGGCGTTGAGAGAATAATATATTTAGGAGGACTCATTCACGGGGAAACTGAAGAAGATTACTATAAGTTATCTGAACATATGCGTAGCAGAAAAGAGGTTGGAGATATCTTAAAGACATCAACAGCAAAGGTTACCTTTTTCCATGCTGCAGTTATTTTAGGCCAAGGGGGCGGCTCGTTCCAAATGCTGGAATATTTAGTCAAAAGGTTGCCTGTAATGGTATGCCCAAAATGGGTTTTGACTAAATCTCAACCAATATCGGTAGATGACGTGGTTGAATATTTGGTTAGGTCGATTAATGTGAAGGATACTGAGGAAAGAGATTTTGATATTGGTGGTACTGAGGTTCTTACATATCAACAAATGATGAAACTCTATGCAAAAATGCTAAACAAATCTATAAGAATATTAATAATACCATTCCTCACTCCAAGACTGTCTTCTTATTGGGTCGATCTTATTACCCCGGTAAAGGCATCATTGGCAAGACCATTAATAGATAGCCTAAAACACGAGGCGACTGTAAAAGATGATACAATAAAAAAATTAATTCCTCTTAAGTTGAAAACTTTTGAAGAAGCAGTAAAAGCTGCTGAGGTAGAAGAAGATACAAAAAGAAAGGATAAAGGACAACAGCGAACCTCTCATACTCTTAATAACAAACTTCTCATTGTTTCATTATTCGCAATGGCAGCTATAGGCGCTACTTACTATATGCTAGATGCACGACCTGAAGTATTTCAAACCAATTGGGTAGTTTTAAGCACTTTATGGTATTTCTCTATCGCCTTTTCTTTATTTTTCGTGTTCAACGGGGCAAGGCTTGGCGCCATTATGTCTGGAATTATTGGGTGGATAACTCTTACCCTGTGGCTTGCTGATAATATCTATACTGTCTCTGGTAGCTCCTTGATCGCCACATCTCCTGATATGACAATGACCATAAGAAACTTTATTGGTGCTGGTATTGCCATCTCGGTAGTTGCCGCATCGCACAATGTTTATCATAAAATAAGAGTGCATGGCATTTAGTAACCCTAGCCAGTTAGGCACTATAAGGATATCTAGGCACCAGTTTTTATACTAGATTCATGAATACAGAAAATTATGGAAAGCCAAAAAGAACATCGAAAGTTGTTTATACTGTATTGTTCCCTTGCAGGCTTTATTAGTGCATGGGCGATTTCTGGACTTTTAGTTATAGTTGACGTCATATCAGGCGCACCAGCCGGAACATTTTTTGCCGTCATAGGAATATCATTAGGATTTAGTGATCCTGTAACCGCACAATATGTAGGCTTTGTTCTGCATGTAATTACCGGAATGGCTGCAGGTAATGTATTTGGACAAGTTTCACTATTTTGGTCAAAGCTAGCACCTTACGATGCAAAAGCAGGTTTGGTCAAAGGAATGATTGTTGGTATCGCATTATGGGCAGTACTGTTTGTTCCACTTGCCACATTAGGGATTCAACCGAGGCTTGATTCATACGCGTTCACCGCACCCAACCAGTATGTTTACAATATAGCAGATCACTTTCAAGGGTTGTATTCCATTATCATCGGTGGATCATTTGTGTTTCATTTGATATATGGGATGTTGGCTGGTTTTATTTCTGGTAGAATGGCTGAGATAGGGATATTTGTAAAGGTTAGAAATAATTTGGTTGTAAAGCCATGAAATTTTGTTGTAAAATGCATTGAATCTGGTTAAATTAGCACGAGGACTGCGGTTTACCACTAATCTAAAATAAGATGGGGTATAAACAGGAGATGCCAAATTCAAATTGGTATATATTAGAAACAAGCAAGTAAAAGGGATAAACTATGCATATCTAGTACAAAGCGTATGGGATTCACACCGGAACATGTCCCGACAACAGATAATAAAATATCTTGGTAATGCCTCGCGGGTAACAATTGAAGACATACCGGAAGAATATAGAAGTGATTCAAAGATTCTGGCATTTATTTCAGCATTTAGCTCTTACCAAGAGAAAAATAAAATATTAGTTTCAAAGATTCAAGAGGAAATGTTTACGTTTCTAACTGATTGCAATATTGGGGGCCTTATTGCTCTTTATGAAAAATATTCAAAATTATTTGGATTGACCGATTTTTACGATAAGTTGCTAAAACCTGTAATGTACAAGATTGGAGATCTGTGGGAGCAAGAAAAATTGGATGTAGCAACCGAGCACGCAAGCACCAACACTGCAATTAGCTTGATTAAAGTAATAAACGAAAGAATAACCGCAAGAATTAGAATGTCGGGAATATCATCTCAAAACAAGACAGTAATTTGCACTCCGGATGGTGAGCTACATGGCCTGGCTTGTAATATGATAGAATCACTTCTTTTGAGCAAGGGGTTTAAAGTATACAATATTTCTACTTCTATTCCTACTGAATATATTATGGATTTCATGAGTGATTTGCAACCTGATATTATCTTTATCTCCATAACACTTGTAGAAAATATTAAACCAGCAGAAAGGTTAATCCAAAAAATTCACCAAAAATATAACAATAGATTGCCAGTTGTAGTCGGGGGTTCTGCACTCAATAAGATAGACCAAAATCAGGAAAGTAGAATTAACGCCTTTCTTATGAAAAATGTCTCCTTTGAAGACATCATGAATTTGGTTAAGGCAAATATTCATACTATAAGATAAAAAAATCCAACTACAAGTCATTGGATATGAATTGGTCGGTTTGTGTGTACCGTGGGGCCGCAACTTTCTTCCCTATACTAGAAGTATTAAATTTCTTATAGTATATTATTGAATATAGAAAAATGAATTCAGATGATACTACCAGAGCAACAGAATTTGTTGATAGTGTTTGTACCTGCCCATCCTGCGATCACAAAATCGCATCAGAATGTGTAAAAACCAATTGCAGTTGTTGCAAAGAAATTGATCATTCTATGGTTTTGGATGGAATCGAAGGATTTATGACACAAGGAAAATAATTTAGAGCTCTAGTAATCCCGAGACTCTTGTAAATATCAGAGGGCATAAATCCCTCCTGTCGACTCAACTCATTACTTATTCCGTGGTCTTTATCAAAAGCCTATGAGGGGTTTCTAATGGTTAGGATCAATCTAATAATGGGAACGTTATAAAGGACATAAATTTATGCCCAGAACTTGTATTTCATGTCTGAGAGTCGGAAACTCGTAATCGATTGTAGTCAACTCTCATAATAGGTTCCTAGCGGAGATAACAGAAGTGACTTATCTTCAGTACTTAGGCTTTTTAGCTTACCTATCACATCTCTTACCATCACTCTCCCGCTTAATAGCCAGGTTGGCTATTGCTCTTTTTAGCTCTATCTTATCAAACCTGCAGTTAGACATGATATTAAGATAATAATAGTTCCAATACCGATAAACATAATAGTACTCCTTATAATTTTTCCATGAGCTGCGTCAGGATCGGGTTAAATATCACAGTAAAGGTGATTTGGATCCTCATTGTGCACCGTCATGAACTGGCAATAATTAAATCTAAGCCTAGAATACGTATGTTGTGGTGGAAAGTGAGCTAATAGTAACTTTCATGCTCAGTCTTAGCCTGCTATTAGTTATCGTCTCTGCAGTACGGCATTACACTAGAAACTTTATCATACCCGGTGTAACTATTCTAATGTTCCTTGGAGCAATCTTAGCAGCTGCTCCTATTATTGGTTTCGAAGTAGACGAATTCTACAATTTCATTGAAGCACTACCAGAAATAATACTATTGGTTATTATCCCTATTTTGATCTTTGAATCTGGACGCAAGTTAAAAATTGGACAGATCAAAAAAGAAGCAATACCCATAGGGTTCTTTGCAATTATAGGAGTAATATTAACTATCATAATCATAGGGTTTGCAGTCAATGGCGTATTTCAGATTCCATTTATTGATGCCTTGCTTTTTGGGGCCATTTTGGCTGCTACCGATCCCGTAGCCGTGGGTGTCATATTTAAGAAATTTCCGATTCCGCATAAGTTGAATATAATTATTGAAGGTGAGTCTTTGTTTAATGATGCAACGGGAGTTATCTCTTTTAACGTTATTAGAGGGATAATCTTTTCGGGAGTTGCCTTTTCATTGCTCGATGCATCTATCTCCTTTATCTGGTCAATGGTTGGTGCAATTGCTCTTGGTACGGCAATAGGCTGGGTTGGTGGAAAAGTTCTCGATAAGTGGAAGGCTGATGAATACGTCGACTTCACCTTTTCCTTAGGCTTGGCCATCAGTGGCTATATAGTAGCAGACCACTTTCTGCATGTTTCTGGAGTAGTTACCACTTTGTTTACTGCATTGCTACTCATTAATAATCACAAAGAGATTTCGACCGGCGTTAGAAAACTGTTTCACAAATACTGGGACGAATTAGGTTTCGTAACAAATGGTATATTGTTTTTCCTTATAGGAATTCCTTTGCTCGCTGTGGGGACAGCTGAAAGTATTGGGTTTCCACTAATCCTCATCATAGTAGCTCCATTTGCCATAATGATGATGTCTAGAGCTGTTGTAGTATATGGTGGAAGTACTTTTTTAAGAATCTTTAGAGTAAAAATTCCTGTCAAATGGCAAAATGTTCTTACCCTTGGGGGAATAAGGGGAGGCATGACAGTGGCATTGGTACTATCACTTTCTGCAGAATATGAATTCAAGAATCTATTCATCAGTTTAATCATACCTCTAATCGCGATCAATCTATTAGTAAATCCTATTCTATTGAATCAGTATCTGAAAAAATCGAAAATTACATAGTCAACTGAGCAAGATTAGAGAACAAGCAAAGAAAGCCATGTCTGATACTTTGTCGTTCTCACCATTCTTGACTATTGTTGAATTCTTGAAGAAGACTCGGTCACCTTAATAGTTCAGGACAGTTTGCAGTAAAATCTGTGAAATTCACTGGATTGATTATGGCAAGTGCAATTCTTAAGAATGCCCCACGATATCGTCTCTACTCTTAACGACCATTAGGACATAAGAGGCCGTGAGAGGAATGAGAAGCAGAAGCGCAACTAGAAGAACTGGATGTCTAAGGAACTTAATAAGAGAGCGCTAGATATGTATCGCACAAGGATAACGGTAACAGGAACAATACGTGCAAAGTAAGCAATCGGGTCCAGCCCTTTGGTAAAGACAGAGAGTTTGTGTTCCTAGCCAATGTTAGGCCTTCAATTTCTGGAGTTACGTTTGCTTGTTCTTTGTTCATGTCCTAAGAATACGAAATTTTGGACGGCACCCTACCGAGTCACAATCTTCCATTTTAGATAATTTTGTAATTGCAAAATGAAACCCAATAAGTGGAGCAAACACGACTAATGTTAAGATGGCTAGATTAAAGTTTTGAAGGTACATTAGATATAAGGCTATACCTATACATGTCATTACTTCGATCCAAGTGCATGTACAAAGTTGCAAACCAACATATTTTAGATTCATATTGAATCAAATACACTATAGTTGAAGTCTTTAATTTCTCTTTTCCCAAATTCGATCCAAATTGACCACAAATTCTTGTATGTCTAGAACTTATTTATACTTCTTTGATTTAAATGGATTCGAATTTTCCACAATTAGTGAATTTAGTCTAGCATTCTGAAGGTGCTTTCGTGAGAATCTAGAAATTTATATATGCTAGTCCCCAAGATGATACAAAAATGCTTTCAGTTTTGTCCATAGGTGTAATCATTACTGTTCTGATCATCGCATTTCCACTAGGAAAGGCATTAGGCGAATCAGTAATTGCAGTTGCGCCGGTAGGCGAATTTCCCCATGCGCTAGAATTTAATCCCTCTAATAACAACATTTACGTAGCTAATCGTGATTCAGGAACAGTTTCCGTGATTGATAGTACCAACAATACGGTGATTAAGAATATTACCGTAGGTGGTTCGCCAGGACCATTGAAATTTAATCCCTCTAATAACTATACTTACGTAGTCAATTCGGTTTCAAACAATATTTCGGTAATAGATAGTAGTACTAACATGGTTACAAATGGTGTAAACGTGGGCAGTAATCCTGTAGCCTTAGAATTCAACCCCTATAATAGCAACATTTACGTAGCCAATGCGATTTCAAACACTGTTTCGGTAATAGATAGTAGTACTAACGTGGTTACAAATGATGTAGATGTAGAAACCTCACCCATAGCCTTAGAATTTAACCCATCTAATAACAACATTTACGTAGCTAATCGTGATTCAGGAACAGTTTCTGT